>JAHLWT010000073.1 GCA_019057775.1 Promethearchaeota archaeon | reverse complement strand
TTAGTTAGAAGCACTAAGATCATATTATAAAAATTAACTTTGAAAGTCAAGTTATACTATTAAAAAGAGAAAAGACAAATTTAAAGCTAAAAATAATTAATATGGGGCATTTCTTTCTAAAACTTATTTCAATTTTTTCAATTTTTTTGGTGTTGATGCTCCCTTATTTTATTTATTACTCATTTTATTCAGGTCATTCTTTGTTGGGAGATTATCTTTTTTATTTTAAACCCTTATATCTTTTTGACCCGTTAACAGGTATTGCTAAGATGGGGGAATTTTTTTTTAATTTGGCTGAATATCTTTTAACTAAAACTGTAATACGAGATATTGAAAGTTTAGTTTCTAATGTTTTTTTTGGTAATACTGTGCATTTTTATTGGATTTTTGGAGCAGGTATAATTTTTGTAGTCATCGGAATTTTTATTCCAGTTATTAAATTCTTTCACTTAAATAAACAACAGAGATATTTAGTTAGATTTATTAAATTTACTTTTATTTTAACAGTTTTACTTTATATATTGAATGAAATTATCTATTTTTTCCCAAGGATTAATGCATTTATGGATATTTACCTCATACGTCTAATTGAATTATTCTCTGGATTTTGGGTTATACTATTTGTTTTCCCTTTCGTAGTTATTATAATTTTAGTGAAAAGATCAATTTGTAAAATTAAATTAAATAAAAATATAGCCAACAAAAGAGGAATTAAAAAAATTATAGAAAAGAAATCTATAAAAAGAATTGCTAACGCATTTCTCATCATGTCATTTATTTTCCTAAGTGGCATTTATTATACTCTTAATTATCCAAGAACATCAGAATGGACGCGTTATTACTTTGCTGATAGCCAAACAGATGTTGTGTTGTTTACTGGTAATTACTTCAATGAAAATCCATTGTATGCAGAAAATGTTTTACTTGTTGAGAATCAGGGTGGAGAATATATTCAGTTCTTGTGTGCCTTAATACAAGAAGAAAACTTAGAAAAAATATATTATATTTTTGATTGTAATTCTACGCATTATTTAAATTCCACTGATTACATTGAATTTAAAGGAGATATTGAGTTTCTGAATGTTTCGTATGTGGTATTTAATGTAAAATTTACTGATGCAGATTTTCAAACAAATCTTTACTCTGATTTTAATATTCTATACAGAAATGAGGATGATTGGATTTTTGCAAAATTAAAATGATTAAATATGTGTTAGATAATTCTCTTGAAGTCATTGACAAGAGCAGCTGAGGCGATCATGATATCAACTAAATCGATTATTTTTCCTTCACTTTCTAAAAAATCTAAAACTTCTGCCGTCTTAATCGCAGCTTTATCATTATAATTAATTATTTGAAAGATTTTTATGAAATTTAATATTTCTTTTTCTCGTTTATCAAAATCAAAGTCAGGTTCCTTTCGTTTTAATCTATATATTCCATGATATAATTCAAATATAGAAAAAGGTGTGATAGCCGCTGTATTCTTTAAAGAGTTATTAATTTCTTCTGTTATAATGATTCTCTCTTTTAGAAAATCTATTAAAAAAGTAGTATCTAGGCAAATCATTATTAATCTGGATAATACCTTTTCATTATGTTTTTACGAATGTCATTAATCGATTCAGTAATTATCTTAAATTGATCATCCGAAAGATCACTCCAAATTCCAAAATAATCGAATATTGAATTGGTTAGTTTTTTATAATCTAAATATAAGGAATATGAATCTGGATCTTCTTTTTTTATGATGTATGTTTCATTTTTACGTTCGATATAATTCCATATCTCAAATTTTCTTTCTTCATTTAATTCAAAATTGTCTCTGAAAATGATTTCACTGGATTTTTTTAGCTTATCTTCACTCATTTTCCTCACTTTCAGTATTTATCACGGGAAATATCTTAATTTTACCATCTTCTTTACAAATGCTATACTTTTGCTTATTGTCTATTAAAGAATCTTTTATCATACAAGTACCTTCTGGTATCTTATCTGGTTCTATAGTTAAGACTCTTTTCCTCTTTTCACTCATTTTGATATAACCTACTATTTCACGTTCATTAAAATTATGGTTGATTACCTAAATAATTTTTATGGTTTTTTATAAATAAGATTACTTTATTGTATTAACATTTAAAATCAGAAAATCTATTTTATACTTAATATATTATGTCTTTATTTGATATGTCTCTTTAAGATTTAGAATTATGAATCCTACTAAGCAATAATATCTTTGTTTTATACCTCTTTTTTGTAATTATGCCTGAGATGAAGAAACTTAACCCTGATAGGATTAAGTTTGTTTTACTTAGGATTTCAGAAATTCCTCCAACATTTGATGCTAAAATGCAAATAGAAAAGTACTGGTAATATTCCAAGAAGTTTAAGAAAGAAAATGTTAATCCAAATATTTAAGGAGATATTAAATGGATAAATTTCTTCTTTAAAGAATAATTAGTTTGGATACATTATGTTCTATAAAAATTTCAAAAAACCGATTTCTTCTAGCTGATTTGATATTTTTTGGATTAATTATTGTTCATCGCAGTAGGAAATAAACTTTTCATTATTATAGGCTTTATTCTTTTGTATATCTATTATGTTTCAGATGAGGTTGATGGAGAAGTTGCAAGATATAAAAAACAAACTTCTCTGCGAGGAATATACTACGATGAGGTTGCTCATTTATTTTTTCAAGGATGGTTTTTCTTTTCATTTACTTACAGCATCTACAGGATCAATTCTGAGTTTCTCTATATAATTTTTGGTGTTATCGCGACGTTTTTCCTTCTAGGGATAAGAACAGTTAGAAAAATCTCAATAATCGCGTTCGCTAAAGGAGAAACTAAAAAAGGAGTCAAGGAAGTTGTTGATAGTGGTAATACTCCATCTCCCCCAAAAACATTTTTACAGAAGGTAAGAAGTGTTTTTATTAACCTTATTAATGCGTTCAGCCATACACATCTTACTACAACCGTGTTTTTTGTTGGTTTCTTGCTATTTTTCAATTTTAATAATAGAATGATTTTAGAGATTACTACAATTGCTTACCTGGTTCTTTTACTCTTAGTTTTTTCCACTTTTATGGTGTTAAAAGGAAAAAGTATAGAAAAAGATGTACTAAAGCTAAGTGAAAAGGAAACGTTAAAATCTGAGTAATTGAAACAAGGCGTGAAAATGAACATAATCTGGATTGTCACTGATTCAATTTGTAATTATGAACGCGCAGACTTACATGGTTTACTTCCAGCCTATAAAGAATTAAAAAATGCTAATGAGGGTTTCTATTTCGATAATTGTATTTCTCAATTTCCTTCAACAAATTTATCGCTTTTCTCATTTTTAACAGGAAGGTTTCCCTATTATATATTTCCTGATTATTATCGCTCAATTGAAAACCTACCCAGCTTAAAATATCAGAATTTTATAGAACCTCTAAAGAAGGAGGATTATAAAGTTGAATCAATTATCTTCGGTAGAGAATAAGCTGTTATTCTAAAAGATATTCTTAACCCATTTTATGAATTAGATATGTACAAAGGAGATCATTGGTTGGATGCTAAGGAAGTTTACCAATATTTCATCCAGAAAGCTGAGAAATTCGATCCGGGTGAAAAGAATTTTTTATTCACCTTTTTCAGGCCAAGCGGTCCAAAAACTAATCACTATTTAAGGAAAATTATCGATTATTTAAAAGAGAATAATTATTGGGAGAATTCTGTTATTATTATCAATTCTGATCATGGTTTTTACGATAAGAATTTATATAAGAAAAACAAATTATTACATTTTGACGATATTCACCAATCTTCAATGCAACCTGTTTTATTTATTAAATTACCAACAAATTCGACTTCATCTCCCCCAAAATTAATTAAAAAGAGAATATATTTACTTGATTTGATGGAGACGATCCTTGATTATCTAAACATTAATATATCTCATGAAAGAGACTCAATTTCTTTTAAAGAGTTAATTGAGAATAATATTGATGTAAATAAAGAGAGATCAATCCGTGGAGATTGCTATTTGATGTTTCAAGCAGTCAAAAGAACAATGATAATTAAATCCAATTGGAAACTAGTTAATAATAATGGAATATTCTCATTGTATAATCTATCTGAAGATCACCTTGAGAAGGTAGATGTGAAAAACGAACATCATCAAACATATAATGAATTATATCAATTTTATTTAAAAACAGAATTAAAAGCGTACAACACTTTCAAATCACTATTATATTCTCTTTATGAGAAGAGTATTTTACCAAAACTAAATTCTAGAAAAATTTTCATTCCTATCCAATTTCCTCCTCAATTAGTCAGATTCCTTAAGGAAACCCTTGAACATTACAATACAATCGTCAATATTCCAGGAATAAGTAAATTTGATTTAGGTGATAAACAAGATTATATAACCATACTCTTTTATAACAGATTAACAGGAATAGGTATAAAAAAATTAATGCGAAAATACAAAAAGTATACTAAAAGATTCATAATCTTAGATACAGAATTAAATGAAGTATCTAATCAATTGAATCAAACGGGGTATTTAAAATTTGTACTGAGGTCAATTTGGGCTCGGAGAAAACTCTTATTCCAGAGATGGAAAGAGATTGTAGTCTGGATTTTATATTTCCCATTATATTTCAACAAACATGCTAAAAAGTATTACAGATAACAAATATTTAGATCAAGAAAATTCTTAAATACTGTGATAACGATGGATTTAAATTAAATACAATTAAATTATGGTTGAAACCAGACAAGAAAAGAATCATTTTGAATTAGAATTATTTATATATTACTCTCATATTATAATCTTTTTTTTAATATGGAGTGGTAATTAATTTTCGGGATTGGGGCTGTTTGACTTAATTTGATAATTAACCGAAAGATTAAGCTAAATCGGAAATAAATTAGCAAAAAAATGACTATTTATTAAAAAAGCTTAAAAAATAAATTAAATTCTTAAATTTAAGATGACAAACTTCAATTGGAGAAGTAAATGGAAAAATTTGAAATAATTGAATTTACTAAATCATATGAAGAGCAATTTATAAATCTCTTTAATAATTTGTATTCCCAAGAACTATCTAAATATTATAATTGGAAGTATTCAAAAACCCCAAATAATTTTAGATTACTAGCAATTTCAAAGGAAAAAAATGAAATAGCGGGGAATTATTCTGTTATTCACTGGGATATTTTAATGAATCAGAAAAGAATTAACGCTGTACAATCTGTGGATACGATTACAAATCCAAATTATCGACGGAGGTCTATTTTTGAGACTTTAGGAAAAAAAACTTTGTTGAAAGTTAAAGAAAGCGGTTATTTGTATGCTTTTGGTTTTACATATTATAAAGGAGCAGCTTTACGCGGGTTTATAGATAAATTAGATTGGATAAAAGTTCATAGATTACCAGATTTAATATTCCCAATTAATTTTAAAGAATTATCATTACATTATAAAAAAAATAAAATTTTTGCTTTTATAATAAGGTTTTTTTTAAGAACATATTCAACAATATTTTCTTTTATAAGACCAAAAAGAAATAATATTGTTGTCCAGAATGAATGGAATTTTCAAGGATTTGAAGATTGTTTTAAAAAGTCTATTATTTATGATAAAAAAATCACATCATATCGCTCTATTGATTTTATTAAATGGCGGTTTTTTAAAAAACCGAATACAAATTATATCCCTCTTTATATAACCAATTTAGAAGACCAGGTCATTTGTTATACCATTTTAGCAATCAGAGAAAAGATTGGCTATATAGTAGATTTCCAATCAGCAACAAATCAAAAGGTAATGAGTAAATTCATAAAAAGCATAATAAAATTTTTCAAACATAAAGAGGTAATTGGAATAAGATTTAGATGCAATTGTAAGTCATTAATTAGGTTATTCATTAAAAATGGTTTTATCTTCCAAAGATCCAAACAAGCATTTATAGTTCATGATTTATGGGGTAATTGCAAAAATGATGAACAGATATTTAATGTTAAAAACTGGTATATAACATTTACCGAAACAGATCATATTTAATGTATTATATCATTTATATTATTGTTCAATAATATTCGACCATCCAATACTTTTACCTCTTCTTAAAATTTTATTTAGAAATCTCCATACTCCACTCGCTTTCACGATCAATTCATTGATATCACAAGGATCGTTAACACTCAATCTTTTCAATCTGTATAGGTCTGAATTTATTGTATTAAATCCAAAATCAACGGTAATAGCACATTCATATCCCGCATTTTTTACTAATTCAATATCTCTATCACTATATTCCCCATTAGGATAAGAGAATGCATTAATCTTTAATCCATAATCTTTTTCAAGTTTATTTTTTGATTCATTTATTTCTTGTTTGGCAATTTCAATATTACATTTAGGTAAAATTGGATGATATAAACTGTGTGATTGAAAATTAACAAAATTTTTCATTTGGTCGATATGTTTCTTCGAAAGGGATTGAGCTTCTTCAAATTCTAGATCTTGCTGAAAGCCCGTTTTTAATAAAAACCTCAATCTTTGGTGATTTGGGATCTTCTTCAAATGATCTATTTTATCTTTGGAATTAACTTCCTTGTACCAAAAATGTTTGTGTGTATCAACGATTCCCGCACATAAGAATATTGTAATAGGTATATTATAGCTTTTTATAATTGGTAATAGATCATAATTTCCAACGTACCCATCATCAAAGGTAATAATTAAAGATTTATTAGGTAAGTTAATCTTTTGGTAGCATGCTGCTAAAAAAACGTTTAAACCAATTATATTATAATGTTTAGATAGATATTTAAAGCAGCAATCAGCATCTCGAGGATTTATATCATGAAACATCAAGATGGAGATCTTTTTCTTTTGTAACAATTCTCTACTAATATAAGGTAAACCAGAAAGTCTTAAAAATCTAAAAATTAAATTATGGATCATAATATATTAAGGAAAGATGGAAAACACAATAAGGTTTCGGAGTGTAATAATGATCTTAACTTAATAAAAAAATTTTAAATGATTTTCTGCCCAAAAAGGTTTTTTATAATATTATTTTATTATTTTATTATTTTATTATTTTATAAATTTTCAGAGACTCTTAAAGATTTTTATACATTAAATTTATGGGAATCTATATACTTTTGCTTGAAAAATTTAAAAGATTTCGACAATATAAAATTCTTAAGATTATGATTTCGAAAAAAGTCGAAAATCTAAAGCAATTTACTATAATACTCACGATAGGAGCAATTATTAATCAATCGGGAAATTTTTTATTTAAGATAATATCACTTTTCATATTATCTAATAATGATTATGGTCTATTCAGTATTACACTCAGTACTTTTAATATTTTTATACCTATTTCATCATTCTTATTGCATAACCCATTAACAAGAGACATCCGTAAAGCAAAGGATTCCATTGAAATTACAAAAATTTACCAAAATTATTCTATTTGTTATTTAATAACATCTTTATCTATTTTTTTTATTTTTATTATAGTAGGGGGGATTTTTTTAAAATTTTTAGATATCTTTTTAGTTGTATTTCTAAGTCTAAATTTAATATTTTATGCTTTTTCTGAATTCTTTATTGGTATAAGTAGGGGAGATGGTATGCCTATTAAATCTATTCTTATAAATGCTGTAAACGGTTTAATAAGAGGTTTTTTAGCTTTTTTTTCTTTATTCATTATCTTTTTTCAAAATTTCGAAACTTTTATTATTTTTTTTGGTTTAGGTTATATTGGGTCATTTTCTATTGGAATCGCATTGTATTATTCACCTTTAAAAGATCATCTGTTTAAAAATAAATCTAATTTTATAGAAAAGGATAGAATAAAAGTAACTTTTAAAAAATCATCACTTTTATTATTTGACAATTTTATTTCACGTTTTAATTTATGGTTAGTAACTTATATTGCCTACTTAATTTTAAATGCATTTTCATTTAAAATATTCGATTTGGCTTTAATGATGATAATAATTGTAAAATTTCTAGGGGATTCCTTAAATATTGCTACAAATTCCAAGCGAAATTTGGGTAAGTTTAATAAAAAGTCTAAAAATGAAAGTAAGTATTTAGTAATTTTAATTTCATTAAATATCTTTAGTGTATTTTTTCTGTTTTTCACTAATGTTGATCTTGTAATTTTGAAAGTATTTTTTGGGGATATTCCTAAAGAAGCACATCTTTTTTTAAGATGGATTCTATTAATACCGATCCCTCTAATAATTAATGCGTATTTTTATGGTCGAGCCCAAAATTTTGGAAATTATTCCGATTGCGTTAAATCAAAAATTTTAGGTTTTATAGGTTCAGTATTGATATATTTTCCTGCAGTTATTATTGGTTTGGCCGATTTATTAATCATCGGATTGATTTTAGAAAAAATGATCTCTGCTATATTCATAATAAATTTTGAAATTAAGAGAACTAAAAGTTTTTCCCTAAATTAATGATTTAATCAGTTTTCTCCATTTTATTCCACCCTCAGCATAACTGAACTTAAGAGTAGTATTAATACAATTATTAGACATCTTTAGAAGATCAATTTCATTTAATTGAGTTGCTAATTTAATTTTTCTATAAAACGAAGTAATCAATGCATCTTTTTGTAATTTATTTGATATTAAAAAACCATTTGAATTATTTACAAGATCTTCAATATCACCAGCATTTGTTGTGATTGGGATGCACCCATAATTCAAACCTTCAATTAAAACAGCTGGTAAACCCTCACTCTTAGATGCCAAGAGAATAAATTTTGATTGTTTATAGTAATTTGAGATATCTTCTTGAAATCCTAAAAATCTACAATTATTATTCAAATTCAATTTCCTTTTAAGTTGCTTCATGTTTTCAAGAAGAACGCCATCACCAATAATAATTAATCTATAACTTTTCTTTTCAACAACATTATCCAAGAATAAGCGAAAAGATTTGAGTATAATTTCAAGTCTTTTATTTTCATCAATTCTTCCCACATAAATAAATTGATTTGGACGTTTTAGAATATTTTCTAATCCTCTATTATCCTTGTTCGTTTCTATGGTATTAGGGATTATCTTAACTATTGTATTTTTGGAGAAGGAATATAAGACTTGGTCTAATATTTTCTTTTTTTTTGAACCCGTAGATATAATTATAGTTGAATGTGACAAAATTATCCTAAATATTTTTCCAAAAAATCTATGGTTAAGATATTTTATATCTGTTCCAATAATACAAGTAACTACTTTTTTTCTAAAAAAAATACCATATATTATTCCAAATATCCCACGAGGGAGAAAATAATATGAAATAATCAGCTGTGGATTTTTAATTAAAATATAAAAAAATCCTTTCAAGTATACAGAGATAAATCTTAAAAATTTATTTTGAGTTAAATAAGGTTTTCCAACTTGAATTAGTAAGAATTGCTCCGATAATAAATGAAGATATAAGACTAAAACAATTTAAATAGATAAAAAAATTTAAGTTAAGAAAAATCTGAATATTAAATATGAATGGAATTATAATTAAACCTTCAATAATTGCTGGTGTAGATGTGATTAATGCTGATTTTACAGCATATCCATGGGCTCTTGTATTGGCAATAAAAAATTCCATAAATGACCTAAATATTATACTTATCGAAAAAAATAATAATTGGAAAATAGAAAATACTTTTAGATAAAAAAATCCCATCATAAATATAAAGATAAAGCCAATAAAATTTGTGATCCAATAAGATAAAGCATAATTAATTTCAATATCCTTAGAGGTATTATTCAATCTAATTTCTCTAGTTAGTGGACTATGCAGTGTTAATCCAGCCATAGTTATAGTTAGAGCAAATGTTTGTAATGTTAATGAAAAAACGGAATAATCTTTTCCAGCTAAGACAATTAATGGAATAAATCTGAACGGTAATCTACCCAAGAAAGAAATTATGGTTCCGATTGAAAGAATAAATGTAAATCTTTTGATAGTTCTAATTTTTTTCATTTATCTCACCGGATACATTCTATTATTCAGGATATTTACTTTACTTTGAATAATAGGATAATTTTATAAACGAAAGATCCATTAAATAATATTATTTTCTTATTGTTTACACGGGCTACACCCCTTTTAGTGAATTTGAAAAAGTTATTGAACTTATTTTATCCATATAAAGCCTTCTTGAACATACACCTCTATTTGAACTTTTTTGTATTTCGAGATTTTTTTGGATTATCTTAAAAATTTTTCAAAATGAGTCCTCTCAAATGACGACGAATTGTTACTCCCAGATTTCTAGATAATTGCCATACCACTTGTCAAGTTTGATGAATCTCCCTCTTAAATGATGAGCTTATCCTCTAATAAAGACAGTTCCTCTATCTTCTAACAAAATTATTCTCCATCGGTGATATTTGTCCTCATAATTCTGAAAATTATCTGGAACTTTCTTGAAATTGTACCTAAAAGTACGAAAATCCAGAACTGGTTGTGTACCCTTAGTAGTCATCATTTACGCTTAAATGAAGTATAATACTCGAATTTTTTGTGAAATCCCACTAGAAGATTATTAGTAGCATGAATACCTGGATTCCACTGCTGAACAATGAGTTTGAGAAACTTTACCTCAAAATTTTCTAATGTCGCGAAAAATACCTTGATCAGTCTCCATTCAATCTCTCTCATGCTATGAATCGATTAAATATTGCAAAAACACTCCAAAAATCCTTCACAATTCTTTAGGAACGGGTTTCTTGGATTACTTGGAATAACATGGAAATACCTTCAAATATTTGAAAATCAACCTTCTTCCATTAATCCAACAATTTTTTAACATTACATCTCCAAAACTAGGCATTTTCAAGTTGCGCCCCAAGATTATTGTTACGATCCTTTATGAGTTCATTAATCTAAAGCATAGCATGATATCGTGCCTTACGAAGCTGAGTGCCCCCACATTCCTCTTTATTAACTCCAAAAAACTTTTATTCAATACTCAGTATATTTTCCATACTAATAAATGTTGAGTTGAGAAAACGGGTTCTAATACTAATGGTAAAGATTGAATTAAGGTCCAATTTATTGCTATACCTGAAAAAAAAGTTTCATTTGCTGAAATAATATATTGTATATTATACTCAGATCGCAAGATATTCCATTCTTCTGGGATTGTTACATTTAATTCTATTATTTCATTCCTAAAAGCTCTTATTGGAAATCCTTCAGAAACGCGGAAAAAAATTAATTCTGATAACCCAGATAATGAAAATACTGTATACTTATGAACTACATTTGGAGTTGTAAAACCATAGTAAAGAGCTTTTCCATCTGATCCTTGATTACATTAGTCCACGATTCCCCTTTATTACTACATGATATAACTTTCGTTATATAAAGGCACTTTCAAAATAATGTTTTGTATATTTCAATTATATTTTTAGTAATATTTTCCCAACTATACTGTTTTGAATAATCAATAATTTTTCTTGAATTCCACTTCGCTTCTAAAGCTCTAAGAATATTGTTAGCAAGTTCTTTTTCATCTCCAGGCTTTGATATTAATCCATAATCAGAAGAATTTATCACATCAGATATTCCACCAACGTTGGTACCTATAAAAGGTTTACCACATCCTAACGCTTCAAACATTACAGTAGGATTACCTTCAAACAAACTTGAAGAAACAAAAAAATCACTAGCTCCAAACCAATAAACTAATTCATTATGTGGCTTTCTACCTAAAAGTTGCACATATTCATTTAAATTATACTGTGAGATTAATTTCTTTATATTACTTTCTTTTGTTCCCTCGCCAATATGTACACATAAAAAGTCTTTTCTGATCCTAGAAACTATATTTAGTGCTTTAATTAAAATATCGTAACCTTTAACTTTTTCTAGATTGCCTATAGTTAAAATAATCTTTCTTTTATCCGATAGATTTAAAATCTTTTTCGCTTTACTTTTTGCTATATACCTAAATAAAGAAGATGAATAACCATTAGGGAAAATATTCACTTCTTTTTTAATTCCTAATTTTCTAAGATGTTCTCTATTCATTTTACTCACAGTCAACAACCTATCTGCATTGTTAAACACATCTCTTAGCTTAGTCTTCCAATAATTATCACGAAAAGGCAAATCATATACATCATATCCATGTCCAGTAATCACCAAAGGTTTTTTGTATTTTTCCTTTACTTTCATTCCAGCATATCCAGCAGACCATCCAAAATGAGCATGTATAATATCAAACTCTATATTTCTCTTTTTTATAATTTTCAAAACAGCTTTGGCATGTTGAGGCCCAACGAATTTATAAAAAAAATTAAAAGGAAGATACCACAAAGGGACAAGAATCACTTCCACATTATCTGGTTTGTCAGTTAAATCTATGGAATATCTCTTGCTGTGCTTCCTTCTGGATTTGAAAACAGACCAAGGAATGAGATTACCTAATTCAGAGATAGGGTTATAGCGAGACAACACATAAACCTTATTAAATTCCTTTGAAATTATTTCAACTGGATCTTTAATAAAACTATTGTACATATGGCTTAAAACTAAAAGATTTGTGTTATTTAACATAATTAAACATTTATTTTCTTATCTAATTAAGATTCAATGATAATTTTTATTATCTCTTAATAATTTATATCTTTCATTATCTTTAATCGTTATTCCAACATGGTGTCTAAATTTTATTTTTTATTTCCTACAAGATTGTTAATAAAAACAATAGAAAATTCATCATAAATAATATTTTGAATTAGATGAAACTTAAGTAAGTTTTAAGTAATGCTTTTAGGGTAGGTAGAAGCCTACATTAGTGTTGGTTTATTATTAGTAAGAAAAGAAATAACACAATTTAGATCCCGAAAGTTGACCCCCTCTACTAAAGTACCAAAAAATAGAGTTTGAATAGGCAAGAGCAGAGAAATTCATAGTTATAGCTATTCTCGGAGAATTAGGTCATGTTTAATCCTTTATAGGACAATATGATGGGAAAGTTTTTAATATAGTTTAATATATTTTCCATACCAATAAATGTTGAGTTGAATAAACGGGATTGAATCTTAATGGTAAAGATTGGATTAAGGTCCAACTTGCACCAGTTGATAAAGCATTTCCATTTCCTGTTATTATATATTGCACATTGTACTCAGATTGTAACACATTTAAGTCTCCTTCTAAAGATACATTCAATCGAATTATGATATTTCTCCAAGATCTGATTGGATCATATTCATTAAATCTGAAAAAACGAAGTGAAGATAAACCAGATAATGAGAATTCTGTATGTTCATGAGCTTCATTTGGAGTAATAAAACCATAATATAAAGTTGTTCCTATAGATGATCTATCACTAAAAACAGGTAAAAATCCAACTCCAGAAATTCTATCTGCTATTTCAGGAACATTAGTATAAATTAGTCCAGAAACATCTTCATTTTGAAAA
>JAHLWT010000072.1 GCA_019057775.1 Promethearchaeota archaeon | reverse complement strand
TAATTGAACTTCACGATGCGTTTACTATTAGCGATATTCAATCTTATGAAGATGTAGGATTGCGTCCATATGGTGAGGGTAGGGATTACATTGAATCAGGAGATGCTTATCTTATGAATCCACAGACTAAAAAACAAGGTAAATTGCCAAGTAATTTAAGTGGAGGATTAATAGGATGCATGCATGCTGTAGGAGCTACGGGATTAATGCAAATCGCAGAGATTGGATACCATATATGGAATCGCTGGGATGAAATACATGAACCTCAAGAGAAATGGGATGTATTTGATCGTAAAAAACCCGATGATTGGGCTAGTTTGCAAGTTAAAAACGCTAAACGGGGCTTAGCAATAAGTCACGCAGGAGTCGGTTCACACGTCACAGCCGCAATATTAATGGATCCAAATAGCTTACTAAAGGAGGATTAAAAAATGCCAAAAACAGAAAAAGAAAAAGGATTTGTTGATATAGTAAGTGGAAGATATAAACCAAAAGGAGTTTTTCACATTCCAGAGGCGAATCAACCAATATTTAACAAAGATACTGGGAAATTAGCAGGTATAACCAATCCTCGTGATATGACTTACATGCATTCTTACGGTGGAGAAGCTCCTTTTTTTGAAGGCTTAGGAAAGGGAAAATTAATGGCATCGCGATGTGATAATGATAAATGTGACACAAAAGGATCTATTTATCAACCTTTCAGAATATATTGTCCGGATTGTTTGAGGAAGAATACTATCATTGATATGACGGATTTAGCAAAATCTACAGCAAAAATTCATTCCTACATTATCACTCATAGATCTGGTGCATTTAATTCTCTTCCAAAGCCTATAAAGTTCATAAATGTAGAGTTTGACGGGGTAGTAACTATATTGATGAGTGTCTTAGCAGTTGGAGAACCTGAATTTGACAAAAAAGTAGTACCAATCTTTAATACCAAATCACCTACTTATACAATCACCGATCTAAGGTTCGTTGTCGAAGGAACCTCAGAATCAGAACTCCCTGATGGTTTTACATATTAATTTTATTCTATATTACTTTTTTTTTTATTTAAACAAGCATTTTCATTACACTTTAAACATTTTTTGGATTGTCTATCAAAACTAGAGAGATTGTTTAAAATAATTGGATAAAATAATTTTCTATTAGTCATCGTCGTCAAGACCAAACTCTTCTGGCATATATTTTTCTTAGGGAATGATAAGATAATAAAAAGAAAATAAAAAAATAAAGAATAAAAATGAAATGGGTTAAATATTAATCCAATTTCACATGTTCTTTTTTAAGATTAAAGATTATACGTGCTTCGTCTCCTTGCACTACTGTTCTTCCAAAATGATTGACTAGATTTTTAGCCCATTCTACTTGCTCCCAACTACCTTTTGCTAATTCACCATTGGGCATTCGAATATTATCTTCGAGACCAACTCGAATATGACCATTCCACGCACAAGCACATAATGCTGCTTGAAACTGTTGTTTTGCCACACCACAAACACTCCAAGTTGATCCTTGCGGTTTCAAGTTCAGTAAGGCACCTAAATAACTAGGGCTAAAGGGCGCTCCACCCAGGACGCCAAATACAAATTGAAAGTGTAGAGGTTGAGTAAACAATCTCTCTTGTTTGTTAAGGAAAAGCATGTTGTGCATTCCCCCGAGGTCATAGATTTCCATCTCGGGTTTTGTATCTGCTTTCTTCATCTTTTTTGCAAAATTCTGAATAGTTGAAAATGAATTTGCAAAAATATTTCCCGCGGCCATTACAACTTTTCCAGTTTTAAAATCTCCAATAGAAAAGTTCATGGAGTTAGTGTTTAAAGATGCAACAGGAGGTTGAAATGTTCTTACAGGCATGATTCTTTCTCTGTCTGTAGCTACTGCACTAATCGCAGTACTCAGATTAATAATTATATCAGGTACTTTTTTTTTAATGTTTTTTAACGCAGCTCTGATTAATTCTATATCTGGGGTTGCGATGCCTTTTTCTGGGTCCCTAATGTGTAAATGCACAATTGCGGCTCCAGCATCATAGCATTTTTTTGCTTCATCTCCAAATTCTTCGGCTGTGTAAGGAACAGCAGGATTTTGTTCCTTTGTCGTAGCAGCGCCAGTTAAAGCAGCGCTAATCACAACCTTATTCCCTGGATTATTACTAAATTCTTCAGTCAATATTTTTCACTTATATTCGTTTTTTGGATTCGTTTAATGTAAAAATTAAATGTTGATTATTATATTATATCCATTTCTATATAAACCTTAGAAAAATTGATTAAATGGGTGTAAAACCTGCAAACACAAATCTATAATATTTTTTCTAACCCCTTAAATGTCCCTAAAAAGAGTTTGACTGCCTCAATTTCTATTTTCTTATAGTATAATAGAATAATTTGCATGCTAATGGTTTTAATTCATGAATAGAACAAGGATTTTTATCTAATTCTTCTCGATCAAATAGGTTCCCAACAAACGTAATTTTACTTAGATCTATATTTTTTACTTCAATTTGAGCAATGTTCTCAAAGGTTATTTCTAATTAATTTGTTTTGAATTGTAAATCGAAAGATATTGTAAAATTTATATAATAGAAAATATATTTTTGCTTGTTTAAAATCATATTAGCAAAATTTAAAACAAAAGAGAGAATAAATATGAATCTTAGAGAATTAGTTGTAAGTCAGGCGGAAAAGTATAAGGATAAGGTGTTTTTATATTGGAAAGATATCACAGTATCCTATACTCAATTGAATGAACTTACAAACAAAGTAGCAAATTTTTTATACGACTTAGGTATTAGAAAAGGAGATAAAGTAAGTGTTTACTTGCCCAATATGCCTGAATATGTGTATTTATACTTAGGTATTCCTAAAATAGGAGCGGTTACTGGACCTGTTAATTCATTATTTAAACCTAGAGAAGTCAAATTTGTAGTTGGGCATTCAGAAGCTAAAGTTATTGTTACCATACCGAAATTCATGGAAGTGGTTAACCAAATTAAAGGAGAACTTCCCAATTAAGAACATATAATTGTAATCGGAGAACAAATTGAAGGAACGTTAAATTTTGAGGAATTAATGGAAAAAGCATCATCTGATGCCCCTCCTGAGGTAATTATTGATGAAACAGAAGACTATGCTGCTATACTCTATACATCAGGGACTACTGGTTTCCCAAAAGGTGTATTACAGACTCATTTTAATATTAGGAGAAATGCTGAAATGATACGAGACTTCACGAACGCAAAAGAACATTTTCGATACATGCTAATTTTACCCCTATTTCATTGTAATGCGCAAATTGTTACTATTATGACACCACTTATAATAGGAGCGAGTTCTATTTTGACACCTGGATTTTCAGCCAAAACACATTGGGAAACTGTAGCAAAATACAAAGCTTCAACTTTTAGTTGTGTTCCAACAGTACTTTCTATCTTACTTAGAATGCCTCACGAAAATCTGGACATTTCTTCTTTAGAATATATTGTTTGTGGAGCTGCTCCTTTACCAGTGGAGGTATTTAAGGCATTTGAGAATACGTTTAAATGCAAAGTTATAGAAGGATACGGTCTTACAGAAGGTACATGTGCTTCTTCGGTTAATCCTCTGCCTACTGAAACGGAAGATAGACGAAAAATAGGTAGTATCGGTATACCTTTACCTGGGAATGAAATGAAAATTGTGGATGAAAACGGTAACGATGTTCCTCCAAATACAAAAGGTGAAATTATCATCAAAGGGGATAATATTATGAAAGAGTACTTCAAGAATCCAGAAGCAAATGCAGAAACTCTTAAAGAGGGTTGGTTATATACCGGAGATATTGGTCATATGGATGAAGACGGGTTTTTCTATATAACAGATCGTAAAAAGGATATGATAATTAGGGGGGGAGAAAACATTTATCCTCGTGAAATTGAAGAAGTACTTTATTCTCATCCAGCAGTTTCTTTAGCCACAGTTATAGGTGTGCGAGATAAGATTTATGGAGAACTTCCTAAAGCTTTTGCTGTACTAAAAGAAGGAGAATCTCTTACTGAAGAAGAACTTATCGAATATTGTAAAAAAAACCTTGCTGATTTTAAAGTACCAAAATATGTGGAATTTAGAGACGATTTACCTAAAACACCTACAGGAAAGATAATGAAACAAACACTTCGTGAAGAGGAAGAGACCAAAACAGGCAAAATTTTTAATTCTTAATTTTTTCTTTATTTTCTTATTATATTAAAATATCAATATTAAAAATAAGAAAATAAAATTACTTAGATACTATTAGCCACTTTGTAGGCTCTATGAACAGCTTCTAAGACCGTTTGTGGAGATCTTACATCTCCAATTTTTTGAACTTTAATTTTCTCAAATTGCTTAATTTCGTTAAACAATGAATCATTAGGTTCTACACCAGTAGCATAATACACCATTTCTACATCATTGATAACTTGTTCTTTATCAGCTGCATCAATATAGGAAACAAAATTCTCTCCAATTTCCTTAACTGTAACACCAGTGTTAAATTTAACACCTAAAGCATCACATTTATCAAGAAGAACCCATTTAGTTGTTTTTCCTAAAGCTGACCCCAATTTTGGAAGCTGTTCCAGCACGGTTACTTTATTCCTTCCTCCTTGTAACATTTCTAATGCAACTTCTAGTTCTAAAGCTTTGTATTGTGTAAGAAAATCAAATGCTTCAAGGCTTAAAGCCCCAAATTTAGCAAGATAAATGGCTAGTTCTACTCCTGTGGCACCTCCACCAATAATTATGTTATTTTTTCCTATTGGAGCTTCTCCTCTAAAAACATCGGTAGCCCAATAAACATTTTCTCGTTCTATACCTGGAATAGATGGTTTTATTGGTTTTGAACCAGTTGCTAAAAATACAACATCCGGATTAAATTCTTTAATTACATTAATTGAAACTTCTTGCTCTAGATGTAATTGGATCCCATATTTATGAATCCAATAATTATAATTATCAATTATTTTTTTAAATTCATTTCTTCCAGGAGGAATCCAGATTACGTTTAATAAACCCCCTATTTTATCTTCTTTTTCGAAAATATGCACTTCATGGCCTCTCACTGCTGCAACTCTCGCAGCTTCTAATCCCCCAGGTCCAGAACCAATTACCATTATTTTTTTCTTTTCTTTTAGAGGTTTTAATTCTGTTCTAGCTTCATTTCCCGCCCGTGCATTTCTTAAACAAGAAATCGGCATCATTTTAAAAATTGCATCAAAACATCCTTGATTACAGCCGACGCATGTCATAATATCTCTTAATTCACCTTTTTCTGCTTTACTAGGTAAATAGGGATCGGCTATCAATGATCTCCCCATACAAATCGCATCCGCTTTTCTCGCTAATAGAACCTTTTCTGCTAGTTCAGGAGTGTTAATCCTATTAGAGGCAAAAACGGGAATAGAAACATGATTTTTCACATTTTCAGCTAAATATGTATAACATCCTTCTGGAACATCCATAGTTGTTTGTGGGGTTTTAGTCTCATGCCAACCTCCAGTAACATTGAAATAATCCAAATAGTTTCCCAATCTTTCAGCAATCGTGGCTTTTTCTTTATATGTATTACTATTTGGAACAAAATCATCCCCAGATATACGATATCCTATTACAAAATCACCTACACTTGATTTCATTAATTTAATTGTTTCAATTGGAAATCTCAACCGATTTTCAAGGCTACCTCCATACTCATCAGTTCGTATGTTTGTCTTTGGAGATACAAATTGAGTAAATAAATAACCAGCATTAGCACATATTTCTACTGCATCAAAGCCAGCTTTTTTTGCTCTTACGGTGGCATCAGCAAAGGCTTGTTGTTCTCTTTTTATATCTTCAATGGTCATCTCTCGCGGAGTCGTTTTACTGAAGTTACTATAAACCGCAGAAGGAGCGATGGGAGTCTTTCCTATTATTTGGGGGAATGTATAGGCACCTCCATGGTATAATTGGCAAACTACCTTTACATCACTTCTTGCTTGATGCACGGCTTCTGTAAATTCTGTTAATTTTGGGATATAATCATCACTTTCAATGGATATCATGCTCGGTAATCCTTTTCCATAAATATCTACATAACAGCCTCCAACAATTAACATGCCAGCTCCCCCCTTTGCCCTTTCAATATAAAAATCAACTAATTTTTTTGTAATAAAACCATTATTGGCCAGATTTAAATTCAAAGCAGGCATAACAATGCGGTTGGAGACAGTCATATTCCTAATTTTAAAGGGTGAAAACAATTTAAAGAACTTCAACTTTAATCTTCTACTCAAATTAATTATTTAATTAGGATAAAATGGTAAGTTATTAAAATTTAATTGGATTAAAAAACAGAGCTTACTTATTATACGTTTTAGTAAAGAGGATAGCAGTTAAATTAATTTAACGATAAGAATTAACGCTCACTCATTTAATGAGTGAAATAAATAGTTTTTTTATCAAAATAAAATTATAGTACTCAAAAATTAAATTTTAGAGAAGAATAAGGATGAGTGAAAATGCTGTTTTAGTAGAGGAAAATGAGGAAAAAACTATTACAACTATTAAAATGAATCGTTTAAATAAAAAAAATGCTATAAATTTTGATGTAATGGTAGGACTTCAAAAAGCGATTGATAAAGTTGAGCGAACTAATACGCGAGTCGTTATCATTACTGGTGGAGATGATTTTTTTAGCTCAGGTATAGATTTAAACTTTTTAACAGGACAAGAAAAAGATCCTGAAGGTATTATTCCTGATTTACGAATACCAAGGAATTTTAGATATTTTACAAATACATGGATTCATCCAATTTTCACAAAAATAGAGAAAATGGAAAAACCAGTTATCGCTAAAATAAACGGCTATTGTTTTGGGATGGCATTCGAGTTAGCCTTAGCATGTGATTTTCGATTTTGTACGGAATCCTCGGAATTCCATATGCTAGAATCTAAGATAGGTATGAATCCAGATGTAGGCGGTACTATTAGGTTAACAAGACTGGTAGGTATCCAAAATACGAAGGATATCATTTTAACTGGACGAAAGTTTGATGGAAATGAGGCATATAGACTTGGAGTTGTAAATAAGGTTGTTAAAACCCATGAAGAAATGGATTCAATTATTAAAAAGTATACAGATGAAATTATGACTAGTGCTCCTTTAGCAGTAGGACTTGCAAAAAAATTAATAGATGATTGTTATGGTAAAGATACAGCTTTTGGATTAGAACTTGAAACACTAGTTAGTTCTCAATTACTTCAGACTAAGGATGCTGTAAATGCTGTCTTAGCTCGTTTAACAAAAACTAAACCGAAATGGCGATGGAAATAATGAATATATCATTAATTTTTTTATTACTCTTTTTTACCTAATTTTCTAAATTAGTCAAAATCAAAATCATTTTGCATAAATATTATCCCAAATAGTAGAGATTAAAGAGTAAAAAATAGGTATTTAACTTAAGAGGAATTTTAATGATTTTAAAATTATAAATACTAATAACCACAAACATTAATCATTATATAATTATAAATACAAAAACAATAAAAAAATGACTGAGAAAATAGTTGTTGCCAATAAGGGGCTCGTGAGAGCTGAATTTGCGTTTTGGGTTGGCAGATATATGGATAAATTTTTTGATGCTTTTGAAAACAAAAAAATTATTGGAAATAAATGTCCTAAATGTGAAGATGTTTTTGTACCACCAAGAAAAATATGTGGAAAATGTAATATAACAATTCCCTTTGACCAAAATTGGGTAGAAATACCAGAAACAGGGGTTCTAAAGAATTTTACGATAACTCATTATAAAATAAATGATAGAGCGAGCCGAAAAGTTAAAAAACCTCAAATTATTGGTATGGTACAATTAAATGGAAGCACTACTAGTATTATATATCGCCTATTAAATATAACCCCGGAAGATGTAAGCATAGGAATGAAAGTTAAAGTTGAATGGGATGATAAACCAAAAGGAAACCCTTCTGATATTAAGGGTTTCATAAAAGTGTGAGAGGTGATTAAAAAGATGCAAAGAGTTGGTATTGTGGGATATAATCAAATGAAATTACATTCAGATGCGAATTATGGTCGTTATGAAATGATTTTTGAAGCTGTTAGGGGCGCAATTGATAGTGCTGGTTTAAAAAAAAAAGATATTTCAACAGTTATATCATGTACAAATGATTATTATGATGGGCGTACAATTTCAAACGCATTCACAGTTGAAGTTGGTGGTGGTTATATGACAGATGAAAGTAAAGTTGAAATGGACGGTGCTCACGCGGTATTATATGGTTTGATGCGAATTTTATCTGGAAATCATAAATTGGCGTTAATATGGGGAGGAAGTATGGCATCTTGTTTTCCATACCATTCAACCCGATTATTTGAGACAGATCCTATTTGGGAAAGACCAGTTGCATATGTTAATGACATTACTTCATCAGGACTACAAATGAGAGCATATATGGAAAAATTTGGTGTTAGTGCAGAAGATATAGCCAAAATTGCTGTTAAAAACAGGAAAAACGCTGCAAAAAATCCTTTAGCATTAGTTGAAGCTCAAAATTCAAGTATAACTTCAAAAGAGGTTTTAGAATCAGAAGTTTATGCGGATCCTGTTACTGAATTAATGGTTGCTCAGCCGTGTGATGGTGTAGCTGCGTTACTTTTAGCTCCAGAACAACAAGCTTTAAAGATTACAGAAAATCCTGTTTGGATTACTGGAGTTGGATATAGTCAAGATACATACTATCTTGGAGATAGAGATTTATCAATATGCAAATCTATGGAATTAGCGGGTAAAATGGCTTATAGTGCCGCTGGTATTAAAGATCCAAAAACTGAAATTGATGTTGCCGAACTATTTGAAGCTTATGCACATGAAGAATTAATATTTTCTGAGGCTTTAGGTTTATCTGAGCAAGGTAAAGGAGCAAACTTGAATTCTGCTACAGATGGTGACTTACCTATAAACCCATCCGGAGGGGCTATCGGAGGTAATCCACCTTGTGGGACTGGATTGATCAGAATTATTGAAGCTGCAAAACAAATAAAAGGGGAAGCTAATGGATATCAAGTGAATGATGTTAAGAAGGCTATTGCCTCTGGTCAAATTGGCATGTGTGCTCAGAATAATATAGTATATGTATTGGAGGGAGGTAAATAAAATGGGAAGACAAGTTGCGATAGTATCAGCTGGATTTAGTGAACATGCTTCAAAGCGTTCAGATGTGAATATGCCAGAATTAGTAAGTGAAGCGATCGAGAATTGCTTCAAGAATGCTCCTAATATCGGATTTGATGATATTGATGCTTATGTAAATGGTAATATGCCTGCTTTTGAAGGAGCAAACCTTCCTGAATTGTGGATGACTGATTGGATGGGCGCAAGAAATAAACCGCTAATGAGAGTGACTACAGGAGGTACAACTGGAGGTACAGTTGCAATTGCTGGATATTATACAGTTACAGCAGGACTACCTGGTATTGATACAGTTTTAGCCATTGCATTTGAACAACAATCTCAAGGAGATACAAGCACGGGATTAGCAAGTGTAGCGTATGGAGAACTTTCAGTTTTAAATACATTAGGAATATCATATGACCAATTAACTCGCTTATTATCTGCTGGAGCTGCAATTGGTGTGGCATCCTACCAAGCGACTACTTACATGCGTAAATCTAAAATAACTGAGGAAGATTTAGCAAGGGTGGTTGTTCAAAATAGACATAATGCTGCAAAAACTTGGTGGGCTCATTTAAAAATGCCTGATCTCACAATAGAGGAGGTAATGGATACACCATATATTTCTTATCCTTTAAGATATGGTATGGTATGTCCTGCTAGTGATGGTGCATGCGCAATGTTATTTACAACTGAAGAAAAAGCGAAGGATATGTGTGATATTCCTGTTTATGTAAATGGAGTAGCGAGTGTAGCAAATGAAACTGCTGTGCTTGGTTACGATGGGAGTGGGGCAGGCCAAATTGATCCATCTGAACAATTAGGGGCAATGAAGTCATCTGAATTAGCTTTTAGTCAAGCAGGAATTTCGATGCCACGAAAGGAAATCGATTATGCCGAAGTTTATTCTCCATTTCCTAACCAAGAGTTAATGTGGGTTGAAAAACTTGGGCTGTTTGAAGAAACAACCGCTCCACAGATGTACGAAACAGGGGTCACTTCTTTAAAAGGAGAATTACCGATATGTTGTTCTGGAGGAGTTAATTCTACTAATGCAATTGGGGCTTCAGCAATGGAAAGACCGGCAGTTGCAGCACTTCAAATCATGGGAAAGGCTAGTAATCAGGTTCCAAAAACTGTGCATACTTCTATAGGACATGGTTGGGGTGGTATTCTTAACCTCTGTACATTAATGGTAATGTCGGACGAACCACAGAGAAAATGGAGGTGAAAAAAATGTCAAAAAGAACCCAAAGAAAATCATTGGATTATGTTAAAAAGGAATATGTAAGAACTAGAACTATGCCTGGGAGCTGGTATTTATCTAGCTATAAATATAAATTCAATATTACACATTTTCAACCATTTTTAGAAAAATTAAAAGAGAAAAAATTAGTGGGATTGGAATGCTCAGGGTGTAATAGAGTCTTTTTTCCACCTCGCCTTGTATGTGGAAAGTGTCTAGTGAAGCCAGATCGATGGGTAGATTTACGTCAAACCGGTAGAGTTACTACTTATACAGTAGTATATTTAAAAGAACCAGAGACGGGGGAAATCATTGAGAAACCAATAGTTTTATTCCAACAAGATGGAGCTGATACTGTATTTATATCTCAATTGAATCCTGATGTTAACTTTAAGGATACATATGTAGGAATGCCAGCAAAAGTGCATTGGGTTGAAAACCCTACAGGTAGTATCACAGATATTGAATATTATGATCCCATAGAGGATGATGCTAAAGACTTAGATCTGCGTAAGGATTAAATAAAAAATTTTTAATTTTTTTTTTGAGATGGTATTTTAGTTAAGAACTATAGGCTGTAAAAAATTCATATAAAATATCTTCTTCAATATTTAACAAAAAATCTCGAGAAATTTCTCCAGTATTTACTCTTTGTGTTTCTTTAACAATTATACTTTCATCTTCTAATCCTTTCGAATACCAATGTTTTAAAATTCCTATACGAGAAACATTAGAGAAATCGAGGAGCCTGTGTAAAAAATTAATCCATCTTTCTACTTCCTTTTTCCCTTCGAGAAGGGTATGATTTCTACCTACAACTCTTTTTTTATTTTTAAGTTTATTTTTGACCCATTCATCGATTTCAACCTCTGTCCATTTCTTCTTTCTCAGGATTTTAACTTTCTTTGAATTGAGTAATGTGAGATATTCTTTCCTTTGATTCAAAGAGCCTAGAACAGTATTACAATCACAATAGTTTTTAGTTGCCCTAAAGTATAATTCTCCTTTTCGTAACTGAGGTTCAATAAAATCATTTCGTATAGGAATAAACGCCATCTCAAAATCATCAAGGATTTTTCTCAGTTTTTCCAAGTTTGCTTCTTTAGGTAATGTAGTAGTTAAATAAAAACACACTTTATAACTCCATAAAAGGCAATGAATATCTTAAATATTAAATTTTATAAGAATTTTCGTAAGGTTTTTTCAATTATCTCTAAACTATATTGAATATCATCCTCATTAATTCCATAATGTGTCACCAAACGAACCCTGTGATCGAAATTAAAGGCTTTTATTCAATTATGTAAGTTTGAGATATATTAATATTGTTTCTGTAATTCCATGATTAATTCATGTATGCGATTAAGTCCTGATGTAAGGTAATCTGGTGGTAATCCAAAACTTATCCGAAAAAATTTATCCATACCAAAATGGTCACCTGGCACAATAAAAACACTCTTCTCCTTACGCAAGCGTTCTGCAAATTCAGTTGAATTGATGTCTAAATGATAGCGAACAAACGCGATTGCGGCAGCTTGTGAAGGGATAACGCTAAAAATATTTTCATGGCTATCCATCCATCGTTGAAGAATAGGATATCCTTGTCGAATGAAATTACGAGTACGCTGAATAATTCGTGGTCTTACCTTTGGAGACAACGCAATTGCAGCAAGTTTGTTTGATAACATTGTAGCACTAATTGTAGTGTATTCATGCCGTGCCCAAATATCATTTATAGTTTCAGTAGGTGCAACTGCCCATCCAATACGAAGCCCAGGTAAGCCATAAGCTTTACTCATGCTACCTATTGCTATCACTTTCTCATAGCGTCCATAAAAGGAAGGCGTTTCATCATCTCTTAATCGTTCAGCACCAATGTATACTTCATCAGCTAAAATCCATGCGTTAACTCGGTCTGCTATAGCAATAATACTATCCATTTCATTCTCATTCAGGATGTAACCTGTCGGATTGTTAGGATTGCAGATGGCAATGAGTTTAGTTTTCTTGGAGACATTCTTATCTAATTCAACTAAATCAGGTGCCCAACCATTTTCTTCAAGTAGATGAAATGTTTTTATTTTGAAACCTTGGTTCTGAGCAATACCCCAAATTTGCATATAATTTGGTAACATAATAACTATTTCATCATTAGGGGTGAGTAGTGTACAAATTGCGTTGTAATTCGCTTCAATCGCTCCTGTTGTAACTAGGATATTTTTCGTGGTAGCTCCATCATATAAAGCTGCTATATTTTCCCGTAATTCGGGAATACCCTCAACATGTGGGTAATTCAGATCAGTAGCAAGTAAATCGTTAATGTAATCAGGATCATCTGACAATAATTCACTGAGCAAAATTGGGTGAACTCCACTTTCGGACAGGTTAAAATCAACTTCCTGCTCAAACTTGGACATCCAACGTTCCATAAGAAAAGGTTGAAATTTAGGCATTTTACTATTTTCCCATTTAAAATTAAAGTATCTATTGATCTTAAATTCTTAAAACATTTTTATACTTTGATTACTACATTCCAATTTATTAAATAATTTATTAATAATGAGTATTATGTCTAGAAGTTTGGAACATTTTCAAGAATCCGTAATAAGAGAAATGACTAGGAAAGCTATAGAAAATGATGCAATTAACCTTTCTCAAGGAATGCCTGACTTTTCTCCTCCTTTAGAGCTAATAGAGGGTATAAAAGAGGGTTTGGATGAAGAGGAGCACCAGTATAGTGTCACTTATGGACGTACTGATTTAAGGGAAAAAATATCAGAAAAGCTCCAAGATTATAATAAACTAGTGGTTGATCCTTACAATGAACTAACTATAACTTGTGGGGCAAGTGAGGCTATTGCTTCGAGCATTCTTGCAATAACAAATCCAGGAGATGAAATCTTAATTCTTGAACCTTGGTATGAGAATTATGTTCCCATTACATATCTTGCTCAAGGCAAACCTGTGTTTGTTTCTTTATCTAAAGAAAACTATAGTATTGATGAAGAAGTATTAAAGTCTAACATAAATAAGAAAACTAAGGCTATCATAATAAATTCACCCCATAATCCTACTGGAAAGGTTTTTTCACCAGAAGATTTCAAAATAATCTCTGATTTATGCATCGATCATAATATTTTTGTTATTACTGATGAAATTTATGAGCATATTATATTTGATGGTCTAAAACATCTGAGTATTGGTAGTTTTGATTCGATGAAGGAAAGAACTATAACAATTAGTGGATTTAGTA
>JAHLWT010000071.1 GCA_019057775.1 Promethearchaeota archaeon | reverse complement strand
AAAAAAATATCTGAAAAATGTTTTCGATTAATTATATTAACTGATTCTGGTTCTCACAAAATTCCAGATCAATATATTCCTGTTTTAGAAAACCTAATTGAAAAGGTTAAGGATATGCCTTTCTTTATCGATATTATTCGGATAGATATTGATGATGATCCAAAAGAAGATTTAAAACTTATGAATTTAGTGAATAATTGTAATGGAAGTGTTCATGAAATTAACGATATTCGTGGATTAGGTTCTATATTAGAAATATTAGCTCTAAAAAGAGAAATTACTCCGTTATCTCCATTTAAAAAAGAAGTTAAAGAAATTCCCGAAGAACATCATCCTTTTTATAGAAATTTGGCAGATAAATTGAAGAAGACCGAAATAGCTGAAACATGTTCAATTTGTTTCCAAAAAAATAACGAAGAATTACTCCAATGTCCTCGTTGTGAAACATTATCACATAAAAAATGTTGCGCTAATTGGGCAAAATCATCGAATATTGGGATACCAGATGTATTTCGATGCCACAATTGTTTTAATTTGGTAAATATGGATAAGAATTTCGTAGAAATGATTAAATACGAAAAATCATTGAAATTTATTCTTGGAAGTAAAGCGACGGAAAAAGATTACATCGAGTATTTAAAAAGCTTAGAAACCGAACAGGGACCAGAAATTATACAAGTTGAGGATCCAATGGCGCTTCCTTCAAATTATTCTGATTAAATATCAAATCTGGATTGAAAATGAAGTTTTATATTATATTGAAGGTAGAAAATTTTATAATAAAAAAAAATCTTGAAGTATTATGTTAAATTTTGAAACTGAACAAAAGGTCATCCAAATTGGGAACGTTAAATTAGGTGGTCAACCAGGAGAAAATCCTGTAGTTATGATTGGAAGTGTTTTTTATACTGCTCACGAAGCATTACTGGATGAGAAAACAGGGAAAATAGATAAAGATCTTGTAGAAAAAGAATTAAATAATTTTGCTGAAATTATTGATCAAACTCAAATGCAAGGCATCATTGATGTCATTGGAGGCTATCCAGAAGCGCTTGTAAAAGAATGCGAGTTTGTCGCTGATATCGTAGATTTTCCTTTTTTAGTTGATGGTTTAAATGATTCATCCCGAGTTCCAGCAATGGAAAGCTTACGAGAGATAGGTCTACTCGATCGTGCTATATTAAATAGTATTGATGAGGCAACCACAGATGAAAATTTAGAGAAATTAAGAGAGATAAAAGTAAAAAATGCGATACTACTCACGTTTGGCAATAGATATATATTTCCAAAAAAAAAAATAAAATTTTTAAAAGAAGTACTAATTCCAAAAGCTCAAAAAGCAGGTATAGAGAACTACATAGTTGACACTGCTGTGTTAGATTTACCTTCAATTTCAATTAACTTTGAAACAACACAAATGATTAAACGCGTAACTGGATTGCCCGTTGGATTTTCACCAGCCAACGTGATTTATGCTTGGAATTTTATTAAAAAATACGGTGAGAGTGTTCGTTATAGCTCCATTGCTTCCCTTATGGCGTATTCAGCAGCGGCAGGAAGTGATTTTATACTGTTTGGACCAATAAAATATGCAAAATGGGTAATTCCTGCAGTTTCTTTAATCAGTGGAGTTAATTCTTATTACCGTAAAAGAGTACTAAGAAAACCAATATCAGAACGTGGTCCTCTGAAAGTTATCTTTTAAAATTTCAAGCAATATATCTTAATAGCAAATCTTTCGTCTGATTTAGGAAGTTAGGTAATTTTTTATTAATTATTTTTTTCTTTTTTTCATCATCAGTCAAGAATAAAAGAAACATGCTATTTTCTTCTATTTCAATTCTTTTAAACAGAATGATTGAATTTGCTACCTTAAAAATAGCTTCTTCTTGTTGTAAAGCCTTAAATTTGGCAAAGATTTTAAAAAGTGTAGCAAGCTGAGGGGCGGAAACCTCAAAAACGTTAATCACTTCCGTTTTAGGAATTTCTGTTAAATTCGTTGCTTCAGATGAATAGAAGTCTGCTAAAACCAAACCATCAATGCTTAATAGGAGGGTTAAATATGTTTTTGTGTCTAATGAGAATTTTTTAAGATTATATGTAAGTAACTCCCTGTTAGGGCTCAATTTTGAGATTCCAGAAGAAAATGCTCTTAAAATAGTAAATGTCTGAAAGATACTGGTTACGAACACCTCAATTGTTTCTGTAGGAGAAAGTTTAACCAATTCATTTTTAATGGACTCTATATTTTCTTTAATTTCTCCTGTATTTAAAATATCAGGATCTCCTTTTGATAAAATATAAACTATAGGTGTGTTCTGATCAAACTTCTTTAGGACACCTTGTAAATTTTGAAGGTATTCAATACTTTCATCAAATCTACTCTTATTTCGTATATCTATAAAATAAAAAAGAAGGTCTGCTTCATACATGTAAATTTCTGCTTTATCTATATATCTCTTTCGATATTTAAATTGACCTCCTAAATCCCAGAGGAATATTGTTGCCCCTAACGCCTCAATTGATTTGATATTTGCTCCTGTTGTGGGCTTTAATCCTATTAATTTACTATACTGTCTATCGACACTTAGAAGAAAGCTAGT
This sequence comes from Promethearchaeota archaeon, assembly GCA_019057775.1. Next base: position 11,127 of record JAHLWT010000071.1, on the reverse strand, counting down.
TTTACCAGAATCATCTAATCCTGCGAAAATCAACTTCAATTTACGATGAGTAGCAATTTGAGTTGAGGGATTCTTTTCAATTTCGATAATTTTAGAAAGGAGTTCCTTAAAGTTATGTTCTACTTCCTGCTGTTCCTTATACTTTTCAATCAACTCTTTATCAAATTTCTCGAAAAATTCAATAATTATTGGCTTAATACGGTTTATATTATTATATAAGAAACTACGACTTTTTTCTTGTACCAGTATTGATAATGATGTTGCGATAGGTTTTTCTGAGCAAGAAGACCTAATAAAATGAAAATATGTAAGAGAAGTTACTTTAAAATCAGGATAAGGTAAAATTGCAAAGTATTGAATTTTTGTTTGTTCTTTTTCTTCAGATGTGATCTTATCACTGATAAATAAACTTAAATTTTTTATTGATATTTGTGTAACATCTCTATAACTTAAAGATAGCTTCGTGCCATTAATCCCATTCTTCCTAATCTCTTTTATTTCTTTCTCACTAAAATAATTGGGGAAAGAATATAAGGGTGCTGGTCCAAGCGAGCTATAAGTACTAAAAATAAAACCGCTAACAATCGAAGTTTGAAGTAATTCTTCCATTAGTTAAAATTGTTATTTTTTGAATAATTAAATTTGAAGTTCTTAATTTAATTAATGCAAATTTAATTATTAATAACTTTATATTAAATTAAGATGGTTTTAAAAAAGTTAGCTAACAGTATAAAAAATAATCCTTATATTTTAGAGAAAAGAGACATCAACCCCATTGTTCAATTTATTGATAAAAACTCGTATAAAAGTTCCAGAATATTTACTGATATAGGAGAGGATTCGGCAGCAGTGGTTAATGATGACAAATTAATATTACTCACTACTGATAGAATAAAAACCACATATATTGAAAACTTTCCTTTTGGAGCAGGTTATAGCTCAATATTAGTGAGTATTGATGATATATATGCCTGTGGAGGTTACCCTTTAGCCGCAAGTATTATTATTTCAGTTAAAGATGAAGCTATATCTCAAAAGTTATTAGGTGGAATATGTGAAGCCTCAAAGAAATTTCATGTTCCAATAGTTAGAGGTCACACAAATATTAACGCTTTGGGTTATGAGCTAAGTTCAACAATAATTGGCGAAATCAATAAAAGTGATTATATCTCGGCAGGAAACGCTCAAGAAAATGACAATATAATATTGGTTGTTGATTTTAATGGAAGAATTGGGAAAGCTAGTAAATTTTATTACGATACTACGACATTTGAGAGTTCAGAGGTAGTATTAAATAAAAGAAAAGCAATGAATGTTGTAGCAGCAAAGCATATAGCAAATGCTAGCAAAGACATTTCAAATGGGGGTATTTTTGGAACTTTGTTACAAATGATAAAATATTCAAAAGTTGGAGCTGATGTTAAAACTAATGATATAAAAATTCCTCCGATCTTAAAAAAAAATCATTATGACTTGGAAACCTTTATTAAAATGTATTTAACAACTTCATTCGTCTTGACGGCCTCAGAAGATAATTGTGGTCAAATTATAGAAATATTTGGGGGGCATGGGTTGGATGCACGGGTTGTCGGGAAGATAAATTCATCCGTTGGTCTTTTAAGAATAAACGATGGGAAAGAATCTATAGATGTAATCAAATTTTAAAAAATATTAAACGATATCGTAAATATAATTCACTTATTAAAAATAAATGATGGGAAAGAATCTATTAATGTAATCAGATTTTAAGATCTATAGTGATTAAAGAATGAAGAATAATAAGAGAAGAACTTTTTCATGTGTCTTTATAATATTTATTGTATTTGTTCCAATCATTTGTATAAGTAGCTTATTTAACTCTCAATTCCAAAAAATTTATAACCAGAATGATATCATTGAAGAAAATTTAAAAACAAGTCAAATCGCGGATGAATTCGATGTAAAAAGTTATCTACATAAGATTATATGGGTAGAAGGGCATTTAACACTAACATTGAGAGCAAATGAAAGTGGATCTATAACTTGTGATTTTAGAGATGCTCTAAATGGGAATTATTTCACTCTTATAAATGAAGTGGTTAACCTAACAGGAAATTATATTTCACAAGAGATCCAATTTGTATTTCGTCCACATATTACAACTTTACCAGGAAGTTATAATTTTACTCTAAACATTACTGGTCTTTACGATTATACAGAAGACTTTCAGATAATTTTGGGTATGGGTTATGTTATCTTATTGTTGATCCTTACCATTTTTGGCATTGGTGTAATCATAATATTAGTAAAAAAGAAAGGAAGTGAACCTACTAAAGAATCAGTAATAATTGTTCCAGATGATTCCATACCTTCTGATGGTGATTATATACCAATTAATAAGATAACTTGTCCTGACTGTAAAAAGTTGATTAATGAAGGCCTAACTTTTTGTCCTGAATGCGGAGCTCGAATCCCTGAATTTTTAAGATTTAACCCTAACTCCCCAAGAGGGTTATAGTTATAAAATAGTATATAGGGATAAAAGATTAAGAAACATAATTTAAATAAGAGGGGATTGACATGTAGCACATGTTATTCGAGTTCCATCGTTTATTTTACCACACATAGGACAAATAATTCTTTTTATTCTTTTTTGTTTAGTTTCAGCTTCCTTTTCAGCTAAAATTTTTGTAAATTTCTCATCTGCTTCTTTAAGTGTTTTTTCTCGTTCAAGCCTTTCTTTTTCTGCTCGTTCCCTTGCTTCTTTATCCACCTTTTCTTTCCCTTTCCTTTCTCTTTCTGCTTTTTCTTTTGCTTCTTTCTCAGCTTTCTCTCTCGCGATTTTTTCCGCTTTTTCCTTAACCTCTCGTTCTGCTCTCTCTTTCTCTGCATTTTCTCTTGCTTCTTTTTCTGCTTTTACTTTCTCGATTTTTTCTCTTTTAGCTTTTTCCTTTGCTTCTCTTTCTGCTTTCTCTCTCGCGATTTTTTCCGCTTTTTCCCTTGCTTCCCTTTCTAATCTTCTTTTCTCTTCTTTCTCTGCATGTTCTACTTCTTTCCTTTCCTTCCTCTCTTCAAGTGCAAACTTAGCTTTTTCTTTACTTTCTCCAACTTTTTCTTTAACTTTAGAAGCGAACTTACCTAATTTTTTTTTACTTCCACCCAGTTTTTCTTTTATTTTTAATCTTCGAGAAATATGAGAATCCTCAATAGATTCGTCATCTTCCTTTTTTTTATTCGATTCATTCATTATAGATTTCACGCTAGTTTATATATTTTGGAATTGAAATATACTCCATCTGGATGTTTTTTAAATATGTAATATTTTTTTTATATTTAATTGTTACAATATCACATTTTATTAAAGTTATATAAACTACTAAATGTCGAATCATTATGGAAGTGGATTTTTATAAAGGAATTAAGGGTATTATCTCTATAATCGGAGCAAGTGAAATTGATAAAGAAACTGAAGAAAAGTCAATCGAGATAGGGAGATTAATTGCTAAAAATAATTATGCAGTTGCGTGCGGTGGACTTGCTGGTGTAATGGAAGCAGTTTGTAAAGGAGCTAAAGAAGAAAATGGATTAACAATCGGAATAATCCCTTTTGTTGAAAAATTTAGAGCAAATGAGTATATAGATATAGTTATTCCATGTCCTTTTTCTCAAGCAAGAAATATTGTGGTAGTTCTAACAGGTGATATCTGTTTGGCTATTAGTGGTAAAGCGGGAACATTATCAGAAATTTGCTTTGCGTGGATATATCAAAAACCTATTATCGCTCTATCAAGTGTAAAGGGGTGGTCTTCAAAGATGGCAAATAAAAAATTAGATGATCGAAGAGATGACATTATATATGGTGTAGAAACACCTATAGAAGCTATTGAAAAAATTAATGAATTATTTACTATTTTTAAGAAATCAATGAAATCAAAAAATGACCTTTTTTAATTATACACAGTGAAATTGATCAATTTAGAGTGAGATTTAATATTCAAAATGCCAAGTAGTAAATAATTTATAAAATATTAACCTTAATATAAAATAGGATTATTATCTTACGAAAGAATATATTTATTAGTTAAATTCTTCTAATAACATCAGAGGTGAAATTTTTACTTGGAAAAAAATCTAAAACAATCAATTTTATACTTAAAGAAAGAAGAAAAAGAAGTATTAGAAGTAGCTTCAAAGATCCTCTTTACTGGATTAGATACAGCGGGGAAAACTTCAATAATTTTAGCACTCCAAAGAGAGTTCTCGAAGATAGCGATTCTCTCTCCCACTAGAGGAGCACAAAGAAGGATTTTTAATTTCTTAGGCAAAGAGATCTCAGAATGGGATTTAGGAGGACAAATATCGTACCGTATATCTTATTTAAAAAACCCCGACAAGTTTTTTGAGGGAACAGAAATAGCTATTTATGTTATTGATATTCAAAACAAACCACGAATGCCTGAAGCCATTAGTTATTTTAAAGATGTGGTAGAACAGTTTAAAAAGCTGGAGATCTCCCCTCCTATATATGTATTTCTTCATAAATATGACCCTGCATTGAGAAGAGGTGCTAAAAATGAGATGGAGACTATTATAATTGACATTAAGGAAGAATTAAGTAAATCCACGGATTATAAGGATCTATATTTTTATGAGACTTCTATCTATGATTTTAGTTCAATTATTACTGCGATGTCAGAAATTCTTTTAAGCTTATATCCAAAATCAGAATTAATAGAAAAAACAATTATAGAGTTTGCCAAAAAAGTAGAATCTGAGGGAGTTGTGATAATTGATGATAACTCTCTTATTATTGGATCCTACTATAAGGATGACGAGACAAGGCATCTTCTAACGGCTAGCACGCCCTATTTTCTTACGTTGAATGATAGTTTCCAATCTACAAGTGTTATGGAGAACAGATTTGAGAATAGAATGATAGTTCAGAGATTTGGTAAGAATTTTATATTTAAACAAATTACATTAAAGAAGGATTCTGCTCCATATTATTTGTTGCTTCTTAAAGAAGATCCAGTGTTCCATAAAGAAGATTTTGAATCTCTCAGTAATCTATTAAAAGAAATTCTCTACAAATAATTAATAATACTTCTATTAACAAGAAAAAATTCATCTAATATTTTAATTCTGAGATTAATTTTGTTAATTTAAGCACATCTTAATTCATCAGAACTAATATTAATTAAATCAAGTTTTCATTAATTATTCATACTACAAAAAACTAAAAGTCAAATTTTTTATTATATTTATTAAGAAAGAAATTATTTAAAACTCATAGGAGGAGAGATCAAACAATAATTATCTGTAATAATTGCGGAACAATCAATAATGAATTGGAAACTCGAGTTTGTCGTTCTTGTAGTGCGTTACTTCCAGTTTTTTCTAGAACCCCACGTTCAAGATCTCTCATAACTTCTAAAAAAGAAAAGAAAAAGAAGAAAAAACCTGTTAAGGAAAGAGTTCTTGAATATAGGAAAGAAAAGGACTCAGAAGCAGAAAAGCTTGAACTACATGAAATCCCTAAAGAAGAAGAAAAACAAGAAATTGTGGAAGAACGCAGTACTTCTAAACCTCCAATAGAATATCAAGAGATTCCATTACCTAAAATTGAGAACTCGCTACCAAATATTGAAAATACACAAATCCCTAATCAAAGAGACACTGAAATATTAAAAGAAATTACTCCACAACCTTTCAGAGGTTCAGTAATAAAACCACCGAAACCATTAGGATCACTACCTTCAATATCAAAAGATTCAATCTCAGATGCATTCTCAGAGTTAAAGCAATCTATTGTCCCTAAAACTCCTGTAACGCCTATCCCCACGGTAGCTACCGATGCTGATGTTATCGCTTTAAAACAAAAGCGATTAGAAAAAGATATGAGCAAAGTTTTAGGGTTTCTCTCAAAAAAAATTTCTGTTAAGAGTATAGAAAGACCAAGAGCAAAATCAACTGTTAAAGAAGAACCTGAAAAGGAAATTCCCCCTACAAGTATGAATGAGATTTTGAAGAGATTATTAACACTTGATCTCCATATTGAAGCTTCAGCAGTTATCAAAACGGATGGAACTATCTTAGCTTCAGCTATTTCAAGTAGAATTTCTGATTCTCTTTTTGCAACTATAGGGATAAACCTCTCAATGATCGGAACAGATATTATAGACGGGTTAAATGCTGGATCTTTGAAATCGATCTCAGTAAGAGGTACTGATGGCGTTGTAGATCTTGCTCCAATTGATAAAGATAATCCTAGCGTAAAAGATATGATTTTAATATTACTTTCTCATCCTAAAGTGAAGAGTGGAATAATTTCATTTGCAGTAAATATTGTAAAAAAACAGATTAAAACATACTTAGGATTAGATAAATAGAAAACCTTAGAAACTTATTTTAAAGTTAGTAAACTTTCAGAATAAGGTTTTCTGTATGTTTATTCTATTTATTTTAATAATTCTAAAATATTCAAGATTATCTTGTAATTCTTGTAAAAAAGAATTGAGTTCATAAATTGAAATAAGTGGAATTTGATTTTCACTTATCTTTATATTATTATCTTCAAGTGTAATCATAGCTGGTATAATAAAGATTGGTAATTTTACCTTGAGTTTTAATCCCTTCCCTAATAATTTTTGAATTAATTCACTCAAAATTTCAGGATTATTCTTTAAAGCAATTGCACGACGACACTGTAGATTTGCTGCTTTATTTAAACTTCCGTAAGAGTCTTTGCGTCTCCATTGCTTAGCATCTATAAGTAAGATATATTTTAAGTAAATTCCAACAACATCGACTTCATATCTTTTTTGAGATGTTTTAGATTTATAATTTGATTTATCTGAAAACCTGAAATTAGTAATAGAAATATAATTGTTTTCTGATAAAATCTCTTTTATTAATGATTCAAATCCGCTATAATTTAATATTTCTGAGAGTCTTTTAATATCAAATCTTAAAATGTTAATAGATTCAATGATAAATAATATTTTATTAATCACTACATAGTTGATATAATTCCCTTTTCTAATTGAAATAGATTTAAAGTTAAACAAGAATTCTTTTAGCTCATAATCATTAATCTTTGCCAAAGAGGATATTTTTGAAATCTCACACCAGATTTCTGTAAGATCTGTATCAGTCTCTTTTAAAATCATATAGATCTCATTGAAAAATGCTTTTAATACTGATTCTGATAATAAATTTAACACATAATTTGATCAGTTAAGAAAGCTTTATAATATAGAGAGCGTATAAAAGTTCTAAAAACCACAATATGACTGCTAATCCTATCATAATCTTATTTTTTTTGAATTTAATCAGTTAATAACTTTTTTTTTAAAATCTTTTACCATATTATATTTATTAAAAATATATTAATCATCACAACTGATATTTATGGATTTACTTCCCAAAGTGTTTAGAACTGAAGGAAATATAACTGATTTTGACTCATCGAGAATTTATGAAAGCCTTTTAAAAGAAACTGGATTAAATGAAAAAGATGTAGCACGCATAACGGAGTTAGTTGTAAGAAGAATAATTAATTATGGGATTAAATTTCTTTCAGGACCTCATATAAGAGAAATAGTGTGTTCAATACTCTCAGAACAACATTTTGAAAATGAGAGGAAAATATACACGAGAATTGGAATGCCTCTAATGGATTATGAAGAAATTCTTGAAACTAATTTAAATGAAAGAGTAATGAATCCCGAAGAAATCCATCATTGGGCAGCAAACAAAATATCTGAGGAATATGCTCATTTAAGATTACTTGATAACGAAGAATCGAAAGCCCATTTAGCGGGAGAAATTCATATTGATGGGTTAAATTATTTTGATTCAAGACCACTAAATCAGATTTGGGATATTCGTTCGATCCTTAAAATAGGAATTCCATTTTTTAATAATGTTACTTCAATTTATAAAGTTAAGCCAGCAAGTAATTTAAATGAAGCAGTTAGCCACATATGTAAATGGGCAGCGATAACTCAAAGTGAATTTTATGGGATTCAAAGTTTTGATTTCTTAACGATTTTTTTAGCACCATATATAAGAGATTTAAGTATTGACCAAATAAAACAAGCTCTCAGAAAGTTAATTTATGAAATTAATCATTTGTCCGTCACTATTGGTAGAAATATTCCTCCAGTATCTATTTCATCAACTCCTTCTATTTTTGAAGGATTTTCTGAAACACCAGCTATTACTCCTAATGGCAAGATTAAGAGTACTTATGAAGATTATAGTGAAGAGTGTCTAGAATTATTTGAAGCTCTTACTATTGTCAATAAAGAGGTCAATAATTCTGTAAAATCATTAAAAACTCCAAGGTTTCACATTCTCCTTGACCAGTTCTGGTTTAATGAATATTCTAAAACAAATAAAAATAAATGGGATGAAATAGAGAAAACGAGCAACACTTATTTTTCTAATTTTTGGAATAAAAAGTATAAGGATAAAATTCTAAAACAAATTTCAACTTCTCAATTCTTTAATACAGGAGTCCTTCAAAATATCTGTTTAAACCTACCACGTTATGCCTATATTAGTGAAGATAGTGAAGATAAGTTTTTTGAGTTGATATATGAAAAAATGCAGTTATGTTCAGAAATCTTCTCAAAAAAATATAAAATAATAAAGAGAAGAATAGAATCAAAACATTTACCACTTTGTAGTAGTACAATTAATGGATTTTCCGTATTTAATTTGGAAAATCAGGAGTTTACTGTAAGCTTTGTGGGTTTAAATGAAACTGTCAGATTTCTAACAAATAATGATCTTCATAAAAGTTCTGATTCTTTTTCTTTTGGTGTGAAAATTGTTAAGGAATTAAGAGATATATGTTCTGAACTCTCTGAAAAAGATAAAAGACCTTATTTTTTAAGTGAAAATTCATCAAATAACGCATTAAATAGATTTATTCAGTTGGATTTAAAACATTTTAAAAAACAAATTGAAAAATTAAATTTAGATATGAAAAACCCTAGGTATTCTAATTCTGTTCATTTTAGAAACAATATCAAGCTTAATTTAACTACTAGGATTAAAAAGCAAGGAGAATTTCATCAATTGATTCAAATGGGGGCAATTGAATATATATCTTTACAAGAACTACGTGAAAATAACATACATCCTAACGATTTCCTGAAATTGATTGGAAATTCAGAATTAGCACAAATAAAGTTTAAAGAATAAATTTTAGTAAAATAATGTATTTAATAGTAATTATTATTATGAATATATTTAAGGAGTAGAAACATTTTTAAAAGATTTTAGAATTAACAACAAATACTAATAAAAAATAAACCGTTGACAGAAAAAATCAAAGAACCTGAATCTCTTATAATAAAAGCTGTAGTATTAAGTATTTTTGATGAAAATGGTCCTACACCGAAAGTTATCTGGCCAGAAGACTTAGAGGAACAGGCGGGACTTCTTATAGCTATGAAAACTATCAGCTTACTTATGGGTGATTCGGTATATCAAGATTCTGAAGGACCAGTTGATACAGTTAATTATTTTGGAATATTACCATTTCCAGATGTAAAACTTGATGGATTAACCTATTTTTTTCTCATTCCAGATGAAACAGCAAGAGGTCGTGCTCTTGCATCAACTATAACTGTTCTAATTGACGAGGAAAATAAAGTGTTCTTCTATCAAAATATGAAATATTTAAGAGTTATTATTGACCGAGCTGCAACCAAGATTCAAACAGCTAAAAATATTGAAGAACAAAAGAATATAATGGATGATATTCGTGAGGAACTATTTGAATTCACTAAAGAACTAAAAGATCCCTTTTCTACTAAAAGACAAATAAAGATTTTATTCACCGGACTTGATAAAGCAGGAAAATCAAGCTTCATGTATGGCGTAAAAAGAAAATATTCAGAAATAATAAAATCCCTACCAACGAAGGGTGTCGCTAGATCTGAGGAGAAAATATTTGAAGAACAAAATTCGCTGATTAGCGTCTGGGATTTGGGAGGGCAAAAAAAATATCGAGAGAGATATCTTGAAAAAAGTAAAATATATTTGTATAATGTTGATTTAATGTATTTTTTCGTTGATATACAAGATACTGAAAGACTTGACGAAGCATTAGGCTTATTTAGAAATATTATTAATTCTCTAATAGAATTAGAAGAGTTTCCTCCAATTATTGTCTGTTTAAATAAATTTGACCCAGATATTAAAGGCTCCAAAGAAATCTTCAAAAGTTTAGAAATTATAGCTGAAGAGATTAAGATTAATTCTGATAGATTTTTTATCAAAATCTTCCAAACTAGTATTTTCGATCATTGGAGCTTAATAACTGCTTATTCTTTTGGACTTTCCCAGCTTTCGCCAAATAGAGAATTATTCAAAAACCAGTTAAAAGTTTTCGCTAAAAAAATTGGTTCAGATGCTATATTACTTCTTAATGAGAATGGAATAATATTATCTGATTATTCAAAATCTGATATTTCTGGAAGAGTGTTTGAAATCAGTGCCCCTCATTTTCAGAATTTATATAAAACATTTAAAGAATTCAAGTTATTAAAGCAAGATTTCATTGTCACTTCGGGTATTGCTGATGAGTCAATGAAGGTTATTTTCAAAAAGATTACTGTCGAGAAATATAATTTATATTTGCTCCTATTGATAAAAAAAACCCGAGATATCCAAAAGATTGAAAAGTATTTACCAGAGTTTTCAAAAAATCTAATAGATTTAATTCATACATACATTTAGGATAAAATAGAAAAAGAAAATTAATAATATTCTTAATCAATTGAATATTTTTTTCGGCCTTTTTTAACCAAAATAACTATTATAAGTACCGGCACTAACCCCCCTACCGCAATAAATATGACCGTCATAAGAGGGAAGGCACTTTCGGGGGTAATATTAGATTCAAGAACTGTGATTTCAACCGTGTATTGACAATTGTATGCCGAATGATTACTACATACTGGACTGGGATTAATTGGAAATTCAGAAACATAATTATTGGGAGGGGAAGCCCCTGGTAAGAAGAACCATGCTCCGATATTGAGATTAAAGCGTAAAAAATCAATGTGATTAAAAAATTGAATTCTTAAAAGCGTTATAAATAAATCGGAATAATCTGAACAATCACCAATC
>JAHLWT010000070.1 GCA_019057775.1 Promethearchaeota archaeon | reverse complement strand
ATACATTCGTTTAATGCCATCGCCATTTCATCTAGTAATGTAGCTTTTGAGCGGGTAGGGATCACATCGCCAACATTGATTAGAAAAGGAATTATCTTATCTACCATTTTTTTAAATCACTTGTTTTTTCTATATGAATTTTTATAAAGGTTTACATAAATAAGTTTTTGTTTCAAAGTTTTTCATTAAAAAAATAAATTTAGAAAAAATTCTAATTACTTTCCAGCGATTAATCTTTATCTTTATCTTTATTTTTAGTTGTAAAGTCAATTAATTTTAAAATTTCTGGACCAAAAATTTTAGCCAAGACCCTATTCATATCTTTTCCACCAGGAAAACTTTGACATGAGTTGCGTAATTTTTCAAAATATTCACCGAAATTCACTTCTACTTCCTTTATATAATTAACAATTTTGTCCTCTAAAGATTTTGATGGAGTTTCATTAAGTAAAAAGACTATTTTGAATTCCCCGTTATTAAAGAATCCTCCAGCAAGATATCCTTCTTTAAATTTTATTGATAAGATTTCTCCTACTCTTAATGCTTCGTTTGCTATATTATCTAAAGCTGTAAGAAACCCAGAAAGTAGTGTAGTGTCTACAATCTCAGTTAAAAAATTAAGTTCGTACATATCTATACCACTGTCACGATGTTGGATCATTATTTTCTGAATATTATCTATATCTATATCAATTATAAATGGTCTTGTTAGAAAATTATAGATATCTTCAGAGGAATTTTTTAATATTTTAAATAATTTTTTAGTTGTAAATTCTTGTTCCTTTCCTATATGTTCTTCCCAATCAGGGTCATTAATTAACTCTGTAGCTGATCTTCCGCTATTCTTCAATATACCTACTTGGGCGCCAAAAACAATAGCTGCGTGAAATTCAAAAGCAGCAATTTTTCCACCATTAATCCCAATGAGCTTTATTTTACTTGGGTCTATACCCGATTTCATAATGTCATACCAGTATTGAATAGTTTCAATAAAACTGAAGTCCTTTCCTTTTGTTATATGTATGGAAGAATACCTTTTATCAATTTCAACATTGGCAGGCATATGACTTGGACAATAACCTATTGTGCTAATATTTAGCGGATACTTTTCTTGAATATCACCGGCAAATCTACTAATTCCAGATTTAGTCCCTCCTGATATAATGGTACAGTTAAACTCTTTAAAAGCTTTAATTAAATTATTTCTAAAAAATTGAATATTCCTTTCTATGCGCTCATCAGTACCACCCGCAATAATGACAACTGAATCACCCAAATTCAATTCTTTCTGCTCCATTGCAGAATCCAATTCCGAAGTAGCGTCATTAATGATCTTCTCAGTTTTCGCTTCAACATCAGGATGAAACAGAATTCCTAATAGTAAAATTTGCTTTACTAAATTAAGTCCTTCTAATTTGGTTTCGATTATTTTAAGATTATTGATTGTATTCAAAGTTGTTTCAATCATCCAAATATCTGGACTAAATCTTATTCCTTTTAGATAATACTCTAAAGCTTCATTCACATTTCCTAAAAATAAATTAAAAAGAGCCACATCAAAAAAAGCCCATGGTATTTCGACCATTACTTCTATTTGTTTTAATCTTTTTTGAATACCTTTATGAATCATTTCTCGATTTCTTTCAATGTGAATAAAATCTCCTGTTTGTTGAATTACTAAAACTAGATAATTGCCTAAAGGATATGGGTCTCCGGGATTCACTTTTAAAGCTTGGTTATAACACTCGAACGCTTTATCGTAATTCTTTTGTTCTTTAAATGTGCCACCTAAAGAAGCCCAAGAATCGGAATCAAAAGGATTTTTTTGTACTGCTTCTTTTAAATATGCTTGTCCTCGTAAAAATTCACTACTCTGAGGATTCTTTTTATATTTAATGTGATGGGAAATCCCTAAATCGCGCAAAATTAATGCCATTTCCCAATCGGATGCTTTTTTATATGTATCACTTTTAATTATTTCATTTAAAATTGCTATACTTTTATTAAAATCATTATTAGTCGTTGCCAATTTTGCAATTCTATAACCCATCATATAATTTTCTTTATCAACATCATAAACCATCATTAAACGTTCAATTTCCGCCCTAATTTTTTCAGGAGTCATATATGCTGCATAACTGGATTCATAATCAAGCATTTTTTCCATCAAATCGTTTAAAACATTATCTTCAATTGCCAATAAAGATTTTACGCGACTTAACTCCTGTTCGTATGGTTTTGGAACTTTAAATTCATGTTGACTAAATATTTTATATTGATTTACTGCCCATCCATGGCTTATAAATGTGCGAATCTGAATTTCTGCTTTAAAATCCAAAATCTCATTAGGAATATTTAATTCTAATCTCTTATAAATATTTAAATTAGGAATCAGCTGAACAATATAAGCTTGTGCATGATCTAAAAAGGGAGTAGACTCAGTTTGCTTAAAAATATCTTCCATTACTTCAATTTCTTCTATAAAAAAAATATCTTTAATGATTTCGCAAACAGCATTCATTTCATTAATATTAGGTAAGATAATCCTAATACCGCATAAATCATTTATTTCTTGAAAAGGATTAATATAATTCTTATCAGGATCAAATAATTTATTAGCAAAACTAGAAATTTTCTTTACTCTGCTCTGTATTATATATTCAGACGAACGTCCCTTTATCAAATTGCCAAGAATTATTTCTAATATTTCGCAATACTTTTTATAAAGAGGACGTAATTCCTTGAACTTGTTAATTTGTTGTTTATAAAACTGGCGTTGTTCTAATTCCATCTAATCATCATCTCAATCAAATACAATATATTTTATTTTTTATGGAATTTCTAACAATTAATAATTAAGATCTAATTTGATTTTAAAGTTTTTATTAGTTATGGTAGGGAAAGAAAAAATAATCACTTTACCTTAAAATTTCATCGTGTAATTTTTGGATAAACCCGTCAAAATCATCTTTAGTGTATTTAACATTCAATAAAGGCATTAATAGAAATGGAATTAAATCTTCCTTTTCAAATACAGGAACTATTTTCATTAAACCTTTTTTTCTCATCTGAAAAGCAGCTTGCCATTCGTCCTCTACCGCTTTTGATTTCATGGAATTTTCAGAACAAAAAAATACAAATATTTTACTCAGTCTCAGGGTTCTTTCCATATAGGTAACTATACTTTCACCACTATCTGTCTCCCAAAGAAAGACTCTATCGATCCTTGGGTAGGATTCTATGCGTTTGGCTACCTCTCTTATTTTAAAGTAATCCGTATCAAGAGTTGAATAACTCAAAAATACATTAAATCCACGGGTAAAGTAAGTTCTTATAGCATGAATATACAAGGGGTAATTCGCCATATCTTCAGGTGTTACATTTCCTTCATCAAGATTTCTTTTGAATACTCTTAATTTTTCAAAATTTTCTTCCACTACATTTTTATCTGGAAAAGTCTCTGAAAACATATGTTCCCAATTATTGCTCTCTGTAATAATGGAAATAATATGAGAAAAGTCAAGAAAATTTATCTTGTCAATTGGTATTTTTTCTTTT
>JAHLWT010000069.1 GCA_019057775.1 Promethearchaeota archaeon | reverse complement strand
GCAATTTTGAATATCGTTCTCAATATCTTGCTCATTCCCATATACGGTGTTATGGGAGCAGCAATTGCAACTGGAGTTTCAATTATGGTGATTCAGCTTGTAAAATTAATAGAGGTCAAAATATTTCTCGGTTTCACTCCATATGAGTTAAATTTCCTCAAGCCTTTATTTGCGAGCATGATTTCTGGGTCAATTATTTTACTAATGAAGAACTATATAAGTATTCCTAGTTTAAAATTCGTGTTTTTATTTATTTTAATTTTCTTGTTGTGCTACATCTTGCTATTAGTTCTTTTTGGAATAGAAAAAGAAGAACGGGCTCTCCTTAAACATATATGGTCATTAATACGTGGATATGAACCGGTATAATATACCTCTGCTTTTATTTGAGGTAAAGCGATGAAACAAGAAATAGGCTTAAGAGGAATTTATAGATTTTTAGGTAGATTAATTGCGAAATTCTTGAATGGATTTCTAAAGCCATTTAATCCAAATATAATTACAGTTTGTGGTTTCTTGATATATATTATTGCAGTTGCAATTTTCACAATTTATGGTGAAAAGGCAAAATATGATATAAACCTGTTTATCTTTATAATAGGTACTCAGTTAGCTTTAATATTGGACTTTACGGATGGCTCGTACGCACGTATGATTAATAGAACAACCCATTTTGGGCATGTTCTGGATAGCTTTCTGGGTGCACTGAGATTTATAATCTTACTTGGAGTAGCCTATTTTATAGCTAAAACTCCGGCTGAGAAATATATTGTAGTTTTTCTTATGTTGATTTATGCTTTAAGTCAAAAAGTAAAATTTGTTTTGTCTTCACAAAATAATTCTAACCTAACTAATCGAAGAAATGACTCATTTGCCAAATCAAAGAGGAATATAAGCTATCTAGTAAAGATTCCGTTTGGCTTTGGTGCAGCACACTTTTATTTGTATGTGACCTTGTGGTTTCTGTTTGATTTTGTCTATTTTTTGTTTGTATTGTATGTTATTGGTTTATTTTCTATTGTTACTAGGACCAGACTTTTATCACGAGAATATTCTGAGAAAAACTGAGTCTTTGAGGTGCTTGCCAAAGGAAGACACTTATGGGAACCTATAACCACACTATAACCAAGAGAAACTCTGGATTTAACACCTTTAAGTTATCGTATATTCTATTTGGTGCTTTCCTCCTTACAGCATCGATGAATCGCACAAGCATCTATCAAAACTTTACACTGCCCGATCTGTTTCTTTCACTTTCCTTTTTAATCGTCGTTACAGGTTTTCTGATAAATGGTTTTTTCCCTACTAATCTATTCATTCGTGATAACCCTGTTTGGGGCCCGGGACTTCTGTTTGTCTTTTCCTGTTTACTGGCAATTCTTGTTGGACCAAAGTTTGATTTTTTAAATAGCTTTCTAGTGTTAATCCAATTTATTTTCATATTTTTTGTTATGTCTCCGATATTCAGATTTCATTTCCAGAAACAGCCAGGAAAAGTGATTCGTTACGCAGAAACGATAGGAATGTTGATACTGATTTCTGGCTTGTTTGCTTCCCTGATTGCTATTTTACGAGAATATACTGGGGTCAGTATATTAAATGCAAATGTGACAAGGATGGGAAGACATGCATCATACATGGGGCAGCCGGGAAACTTTTCGCAGTATCTGACCCTGGTATGGCCACTCGCGCTACACTTCGCTTTGGTTGGCACTCCCGGTAAGAAGTTTTTGGGAATTATGGGGATGTTCCTTTTGAGCTGGGGAGTGTTTCTGTCTGCTTCTCGCTTCGCTTTCGTTGCTATACCTCTCGTTTCCTGTTTCTACTTGGCATGCCGCGCACTTTATACCAGGGAAGGATGGAGAAGGTTTTTTTACGGCTTTGTGATAACCTTGGTAGTTTCGGCAATGGCCTGGGGCATTTATAGTTTCCTTCGGGATCCAAGCAGTTTTAAATCGTTAATTAGTTCAATATCAATTACCACTGCTATGGAGAAGAAACTTTCTCAGTTCTATGCTGCGCTGGAGACAGGTAGACTGGCGTCTTTTGATCCTAAACGAGCATTTTTTACCAGTAAAGCACTCGATTTCCTCCGTTCCTTGCCGCTTTTGGGAATCGGGCTGGACAATGCAAGATACGTCCTGGGATTTCGAGTACACATCTTGTTTCTGACAGTGTGGATTGAAGGAGGTATATTAGCTTTGCTATCTGTTGTAATAATATACTGGAGAATTATAAAAGCAGGAATAAAAGATCTCAGAAGTTGTAAAAACTACAGGGAAGTTAGCTTAATATCAGCATTTCTTGCCAGTTGCGCAGGAGGCTTGTTGATGATATTTCGAACTCCGCTGGTTTTCCAGAACCGTTATTATTGGATCCCTTACTTTGTGGTGTTGTTCCTTGCAGTCTTTATGAAGACTCGGAAGAACCTTGCGCCACAAATTTAACCGAGTTCATAACAAAATTTATAGAAATAAGAAATTCACTTTTGATAAAAGGATCTTACAAGTGAAGATTTGTCGAGTGTCTCCAACTTATCCCAGAAATACAAATCCCGGGTCGGGTTTGGTGGCATACTATTTATCAAAGTATGGACAAGGTAAGACGTTATTCATTACTAGAAGGCGGTCGGGGGAACCTGTTAAGCCAGAGCCAAATGTAGTTCTCAAAGAGGTGTCATATCCAGAATTTAGAATGCCTGCTAACCCGAATCTTCTGGTTAAAGCAGTCCTGATAATGGGCAAATTTGTTGGCTATACAATTTTCCTTATAAGAAGCGTCCCGGATATGATTAAGTTTAAGCCACATATAGTTCATATTCATACACCCATTCCTCTTTTACATGGAATCTTCGGCAAAGTGTTCCTGAGAGCTAAATTGGCTCTTACCTTACATGGCACGGATTTCTTCAGACTAAAGTCAGAGAAGTTGCTTCAGTGGTGCATCCGAAGGTGGGTGGACACGGTCTTTTTTGTTTCTAAGGCAATGTTTGAGGATTTGAAACGGTTAATGCCAAGGAAGCATTTAGTTTATGCACCTAACGGTGTAGATATGAATCGGTTTTTTGATCAGAAAAGGCGAAGAAAGAAACAGCTTATTGCCGTAGGGAGTCTGAAGTGGCAGAAGGGTTATGAGTACCTTCTGCAATCAGTCAAGGAATTTTTTTCTGAGCACCCTGAGTATAAATTAGTAATTATTGGTGAGGGACCGTTAAGAAAGCAACTCCAGAACCTCGCAGATAATTTGGGGATAGGGGACAAGTTAGATTTCTTAAAGAGACTAACGCACCAGCAGGTAGCAGTTGTGCTTAACGAAAGCAGCATATTTGTTATGTCCTCAGTCTCTGAGGGTTTTCCTAAAGCCTTAGTAGAGGCAATCGCCTGCGGTACTCCAGTCGTGGCAACAGATGTGGGGAGTTGCCGGGAGATAGTAAATGGCGTCGGTTTCATAGTAAAACCTAGAGATTCAAGAGAACTTAAAGAAGCTTTAACCAGACTCATAGAAAACGAGGGGCTAAGGACAGATTTTTCTCGCAAGTGTCAGGAAGTAGCAAGGCACTACAACTGGAGAAGAACATCGGAAATCGTAGAAAGCGAATACAGAAGGTTGATTTCGTGAGACACAATTTGTGTTTTGAATTTTCTTACTGTCCAAAAGAGGGAATGACTTTAAACTGAAATTTTAATCTCACTTTCAGGAAATATTTATCCAAGGTTGTAGAAAAAATTTATAAGGGCTAGCGCCGGAAATTTAGGAAATAAGCAATCAGCTAATCTGAATATCAAGCTGAAGTGTAATGAATGCAACACATAGTTATTAACAGAAACTATGTCTTTCTAACGGAATAACTCTAAATCCAGAGGGGCTATTATCAGAAATTATGAAGAGGAGGAAAGTGGATCATGAATAGAACCACAAAAAATGAATCTGTTTCAATCGTAATTCCGGCATATAACGAAGAGAATACTATAAAAGGCGTAATACTAGGTATAGATAAGACATTAAAAAATGCTAAATTTAATTATGAAATAATTGTGGTGAATGACGGTTCTACTGATAATACCAGTAGAGTAGCTAAGGAGATAGGTGTTAAAGTGATAGACCACCCCTATAATAAAGGATATGGAGCTTCCATTAAAAGTGGGATTAGGAAAGCGTTGTATGATGTGATATTTTTGGTAGATGCTGATGGACAGCATAATCCGAATGACATTTTAGGGGTATTAAAATATATGAATGAATACGAAATGGTGATTGGAACAAGAAAAAGGGACTCGTATGTTCCAATTTTTAGACGACCTGGAAAATGGATTCTAAGTATTGTAGCAAATTATTTATCTAATAGTAAGATTCCAGATTTAAATTCTGGATTTCGGGCAATTAAGAAAAAGAAGGCGCTTGAGTTTATGAATATTTTGCCAAATGGTTTTTCTTTTTCTACTACGATTACTCTTGCCATGTTGAAATCGGCATATAATGTTAAATATGCTCCTATTGCAGTTTCTAAGAGAGTTGGAACAAAAAGTTCTGTAAATTTGTTTAAAGATGGTTTACAAACTCTCTTATTAATTATTCGAGTAATTGTTCTATTTAACCCTTTGAAAGTGTTTGTGCCCGCGAGTATAATTCTATTTGTCGTTGGATTTTTATATGCACTTTTTGTGTTGATATTTCTACAACTTCACATTCCTAGCGGGGCAATCCTACTTATTATCTCAAGCTTTATTGTGTTCTTTTTTGGGATTCTGGCTGATCAAATTTCTGCCTTAAGGAGGGGTAAAGAATGAAAATTCTATTGATACGCCCTCCAAGATTGAATATGATTTCTACAAATGTTCCTAATGTAGTGGATGAAGAAACAGGATGTTACCCGTCCTTAGGTCTTATGTATATTGCTGCCTGTGTTGAAAGATATACAGACCATGAGATAGAGATATTGGACACGCAAGTAGAAAAGATGAATTATGAAGAAATGAAGAGTGAAATCAGAGAAAGGAATCCAGATATCGTGGGCATTCAAGCAATGACCTTTACACTTATTGATGTTATATTGACAGCTAGAATTGTAAAAGAATTAGATAAGAGCATCCCTCTGATATTAGGTGGGCCTCACGTGAACATATATCCTGAAGAGACAATTTTAAATTCGGAGATTGATTTTTTGGTACTAGGAGAAGGTGAATATGTTTTTCCTGACCTTATTAATGCTTTATCTCAAAGGAAGGATTTAAGTAAAATTAGAGGTATTGTCTATAAACGAAATAAAGAAATCATTAATACTGGCAAACGTGAATTTATTACTAATCTAGACGCGGTTCCTTTCCCCGCACGTCATTTAGTGCCTTACCAAAAGTATTATTCTGTCTTAGCGAAACGAACACCAATTACAACTATGATGACCAGCAGGGGTTGCCCTTTTAAATGTATCTTTTGTGACCGACCGCAGTTAGGTAAGATATTTCGGTACCGTTCTGCGGAAAGCGTAGTTGATGAAATGGAACAATGTGCACGGATTGGTATTAAAGAAATATTTTTATATGACGATACCTTTTCTATTAAAAAACAAAGGGCAATTGATATTTGCAACGAGATATTAAGGCGGAATTTAAAAATTATGTGGGACATTCGGGCGAGAGTAGATACAGTAGATGAAAAAATTCTGAAGAAATTAAAATTAGCCGGTTGTGAAAGAATTCACTTCGGAGTAGAAGCAGGTACCCAGGAGATACTGAACATTTTAAGAAAAGGTATTACATTACAGCAAGCAGAAAGAGCCTTCCAGTGGAGTAGAGAAGTAGGCATAACTACTTTAGCCTATTTCATGATTGGCAATCCTACAGAGAGCAGAGAACAGATACTGGAGACTATTAAGTTTGGTGTGAAGATAAAACCAGACTATGCGCATATTGCCCTTACTACCCCCTTTCCGGCAACTGAATTATATAGGAGAGGTTTAGAAAGAAAAATCTTGAAACACGATTATTGGAAAGAGTTTGCCGAAAATCCCAGAATGGATTTTGTTCCTGAAGTATGGGAAGAAAATCTAAAAAGAGAGGAGTTAATTAGATTATTAAAAAGTGCGTATATGAAATTTTATATGCGGCCAGGCTACGTTCTAAAAAGAATCTACAAAGTTAAATCGTGGGCAGAATTTAAGCGAAAAGCCAAGGCTGGTTTAAAATTACTTAAAATTTGAATAAAAGGATTAAATATAAGGCGAAACCTAATACAATGAAGAAATTAAAGGATTTATTTTTTTTACCAATAAGAATTTTATTTAGTCATAAAACTGTGAGTAAATTGGGTTTAACAAGTCTTAAACAGGAGAGAATTAATATTGTGTTAAAGTACTGTAAAGGTAAAATTCTTGACATAGGGTGTGGTGAGGGTAATGAATTAATAAGACGATATCAAGGGAAAGGAGTCGGAGTTGATGTTTATCCATGGGAAGGTGTTGACAAAGTGTGTGATACAACAAACTTGCCATTTGATAATGAGTCATTCGATACAATTACATTGTTGGCTACGCTCAATCATATTCCTGAAAAAGAAGAGGTTTTAAAAGAATGTTATCGTGTTTTAAGAAAAGATGGAAAAATTCTAATAACTATGATAAACCCAATTTTTGGGTTTGTTCGACATAAGTTATCTCGGTGGGATAAGGACCAGTATGAAAGAGGGATGGTGAAAGGTGAAGTTTACGGTTTGCGGGAAAGAGATATTGGAAAAATCTTAAAAAAAGCAAATTTCATTTACGAAGGCAAAATTAGATTTATTTTTGGTTTGAACAAATTATATATTGGGAAAAAGCGGATAAAAACTTAAGCTTTTTATCAAAAAATATCTTATTTATTCTTAGATGGATTACTGATATTGGGATTATTATCATGCACGGTTAATGGTGACGAGGACATAACTGATAATAATCCGCATTAAAAGATATTCAAGACCTGAGACCTACTAGAGAGTTTGAAGTGGATAGGCAAGTAGATAAACTGGACTACGATATGAAATGTGTAGAGAGTATTTAAATACTTTTTGGACCAATTAAACCAAAAGTATACTGAATTATCGCTTTTGCTAATAAATAACTGAAGGGATATAAGTATGAATTTAAAATCAAGTCTTCGAATAAAGCGGTTTTTCTTGAATCCTTATTTCATCTTCATTCTTTGTGTTTCTATTTTTGCTACCGTTATTGTTAGTAAGAAAACAAGACCGGATACTCTTACAATCGTTCATATTACAGACACCCATATATGTAACCTAACAAGTTACCATCCACTTTTTGTAAAGAGCCGGGAACATTACGGGAACGGTGTAAAGCCGCTGAAAAAATTTCTCACCACCATACCTAAAGTGGTTAGTGCTGATATGGTGGTTATAACTGGCGATAATATTGATTTTTATGAAGCTGAGACAAATAATGGAAAAATAATGGGAGGGCAAATCGAACAATTTTCCCAATTATATGATCTTTGCCCAGTGCCATTATTTATGGTCCTTGGAGACCATGACATTGGCAGCTATTGGATAGATTTAGAGGAGAAGAAACACTTTTCTCAAACAAATGTTCAGAAAGCAAAGGTCGCTTGGATAAGAAATATCTCTTGCTTTCAGAATGGAACATATTATAGCCGTATTTATAAAGTTGGCAAGAGAAAATATCGTTTTATATTTCTTGATAACAGCTACTACTTAAACAGTAAGCATGCTGGCGATTTACTGGACAAACCACAATTAGATTGGCTGAATGACCAATTGAATAAGGCCCATAATGAGTCGATCATTCTATTCATGCATAGAAGTATTCCCGTTGGGGATACTAATAAAGATGGTGTTCACTTTCCCACCCCTCCTGATGGATGGCCTTTTGAAGATACATATGAACATGGACTAATGAAAATATTAAATAAAACCCCTTCCATTATAGCTGCATTTGTTGGCCATAATCATAGGAACATTATTGAGGACATTCCTTTTCCCACTGGACATCGGATAACTCAAATTGAAACAGCGGCTTTTGGTAGAAATCCAAATAATTGGCGTATTATAGAGGTTATGGAGAACAATCTCTTAATATATTCAACTGGGAGCAGAGATATTGAAATGAAGATTCACCTAAAAGAAGGAAAAATCTGAATAACTTGGACATATAATTGGATAATATAATACGACAAAGGCACATTTATACTATATTACAAGGTCAAAATTCAAACATGATTAGTAGAGGAGAATTCATGGTCTGCATGGCACAAGCGGAGAGGCGACAATGAGTCAGCCTCTTCAGTTTTTGCTCAAGACAAGAAATATGATGATACGGATAATATTTTTAAGGATCGACTAAATGCGAGGACAGGTGCTCGAGTCAGGTCATAACGCCTTACGCTCAACTTTGTTCGGCTTGCCAGACGTGGCGTACGGTTCCCAAAAAGCCTGTAAGCCGGATTCTGTTTATTCTCCAAGGCGAGCAAGTTTGATGGCAAAAGGCTGCTACCTTACTCATATGACGTCACCAGGTTACCCAGTGTATGTTTGATGATTGGTCGGTTTTGAAAAGTGACAAAACCCACTGGGCACGACGCATTGCTGAGGCTGAATATCGCACTGGCTTCTTTTACAAGTGGTATGTCCAATGGTCGGGGTTCTGCAGCGATTCGGACGGCAGGTAACTGGCGAGCGAAATAGTTAGGAATGGAAATTATGAAGATGGCATTATGAAGAAGATATTAAATTTGAAACATATTATATATGTCATCGTATCATTTTTTTTGATTTTCTTAATTTATATATTTATAAAAAAAATCTCTCCTATCGTTTCTTATCCTTATCTTGTCGATTGGGCAGGTGTTTTTAAAGTAGGTATTTGGTGTAGTTTATTGTTTGTTTTGCCTAATTATGGTATTGTTTCTTTATTGTTTAAGCATAGATTTGATTTTGTTGAAAGATCAGTTATTAGTTTTTCTTTGGGCCTTTCTTTGAGTGTTATTATTGGTCTGTCGCAGAAATATTTAAATCTGGATTTTTCAAAGTATTGCATATTATTATCCTATGGATTGATTTATTTCACACTTTATTTAATTGTGCATCATTTTAATAAGATATCTTTACTTGAAAGTATAAAACATGGGACTGTGGCTCTTAATAAAAATGCACTTATAGATTACTCAATATTGATAATTTCTCTATTGCTGGTAATAGATTTTATCCTGAGAACAAGAAGTTCGAGTTTGTTCCTAAAGGGTGATCAGTTACAGCATTTCTATATGACCGTTGCCGTTTTTCTTGACGGGCCCTTTTATGATAAATTCGCTTTTTTTAATAAATTTTTTCCTAATTGGTATCCAGGAGGGTTTAGTAATGTATTAGCGGTTTTAAAAACTGTAACTGGTTTATCTTTGGTTGACATTTTTCGTTATTTTCCGATATTTATTGGCTGTTTTTGGATTCTTTCAATTTATATGTTAGCAAATAATGTGATAAATAACAGAAGGGTCGCGGCCGTAATAACTCTTATTGCGCTAGGGGTAAGTGGGGGATTAAATGAAAGTGAAATACCTTTAATATTTCTTTCAAATCCTTGGGCGTTAGGTTGGGTTCTGACAGCAACAATTCTTACGCTGTTTTTAGTAGGAATAAAAAACGGGCAGAAAAGTTACAGTACTTTTGTTGGAATAATATTGGGTGCCGCAGTATTGATTCAACCTTTACTTTTATGGTGACTATTACCTATTGTGGCACTATATGTAATTGTTCTTGCCATACAGAAAAAAATCAGACTGAAAGAATTAAAATTTTTAGGAAATATTATAATAATTTCTGTTTGCATCATTGGAAGTTGGGCTATTCCCTTATATTTTAAATATGGTTTTTGGAATAAGATTTCTTTTGCTGCAATAAATGATTTATATGGTGAGAAATATCCTGAGCTAGTCGAATGGGTAAGGTGGAGGCTTTCCTATGTGCCTTCAATCAAAGAATTTTTCAAAATTACAGTAACTAACTCAGGTTATCTACCTATGGTTCTGTCAATTTTCGGTATTTCTGCTTTCTTCCACAAGAAAAAAACAGACGAGAAGCTTTTTATCATTGTTTGGCTTGCTTCGATATTTTTTCTTATAATGTTTAAGCTTACTTCCAGACCAACAAGAATGTTTGAATATATATTTTTTGCTATGATTATTTTGTCCGCAGCAGGGCTGGAGTATTTAATTGAGTTTTATGGACAGATTATGCAGAGCAATAATAAAATCATACCAATTACGATTCTAATTATTTTATTATTCCGATTTAATTATTTCTATTTACCCAAATATGATAATACAGTAACTACATATAATAAAAATAGTGTTATTTCAACAAGAAAGTCTTCCGAGCGTTCGAGTCGCAAGGAAGAAAATTATATTAGGATGAGAAACACTGAGAACGGCTTGACAGAATATTTTGGTTCGAGTAAAAGGCTGTTAATAACTTTGGATCCTAACCTTTGGGAAGTTTATATTAAATATACAGAAGATAAGGAGAAAAAATAATTTTACTATAAGAAATAGACATAAATTGATAGACAAGCAAAAAATTAAGGATATTATTTTCTCTCTCATATGCTTTATTTTTGACCAAGAAATTACATAAGGAGAGATATGATTTTTTCCATAAAAAAACATAATTTCATTGTATTTACGATTTTCTCACTATTAGCATTATTTTACCTGATTGCTAATTTGAATTTTAGCGAGGCAGATATGAGGTCGGACCAAGCATTTATTACTATGATGGTATTGAAAGACCATAATCCAGGTCTTTATCCTAACGATATGCTTATGAAAAGCGATAAATACTATAGATTTTTTATGCCTTTCTATCGAAAGATAATAAGTGCACTGATTTTTTTGACTGGCAGCTCCGCTAATGCTAACAAAGTTCTTTTTTCAGTAATTATTTTTGTTTACCTTTGCACATCTTATTTAATCTTTCAATATATAGCACAACAGTGGTGGCTATCATTGTTTTTATCATCGGTCTCGAGCGTTTTTTATTTTAATCAAATATCTATCGTGACCCCAATGATGCTTTACTTTAGTTTTGTATTTTTATATCTTTACTTGTTCTTAAAATGGATGGATGATAAACGGCGAATGTATTTTTTCTTTTTTCTGGCAGGCTTGTCAATAAATATCCATCCTGTACTTGGGGTGACGTTTGCCGCGTTTTTTTTATTGACTAGATTATTTGATAATATTTTTGGAAAAAAATTTCATTTTCGTTTGGTTAAGGAGTATCTTGCTTTTTTATTATGTTTTAGTATTGGAGCTCTTCCTTTTTTAATTAGTTATTTAAGAGCAACCGATATAAGTGTGAGCCAAGTACAGGCTGGTATTATAAATTCAATAATTAGATTCAGGTTTAGTGGAGAAAATTTCGGTTTTTCATGGCGGTCAACGTTGTGGCGGCAGGGAATAGGACTATCAACTTATAAATTTCTAGGATATCGTATTTCGACTACGAGTATTCTCTATCCGTTGTTTTGTTTATCAGTTATAATCCTATTATATGCAAGAAAATTTAAAAGGAAAGATAAATTATTACTTATATTATTTTTTCTTTCCATTTTCATTTCTAACGTTGCGCAGGCTTCGATAATTAAAGGTTGTGATTATTTTAAAGTTCCATATTTCTTTATAAATATTAAGAGAGGTATTCTGTTATCTGGTTTTGTGTGTTTAATTTTCTTACTTCGATCTTTGAATGAACTTACCAAATCTCTTCTCAAAAGTGGCAAAAATTACATTAACAGATATACAACGCTTACTTCTACCGCTATTATTCTTGTTTTGTTATCATATAATTTTGTTACTGCAAATAGGATCTCTTTTAGAAATTTCTCAAATGTTATAGGAAAAAGAGAAAAAAAATATTATTATGGCAAAGAAGCGAAATACTTAGAGGAGGTTGGGATGTGGGCTCGGAAAAACACGTCTAATGACGCACTTTTTCACTATTTTGACCCTTATTCAATATACGCATTTCTTCTTAGGCTATTAAGTCTCAGGAGCGTAACAATATCCTGGAAGGATGCCAGCGGGTATCTGTATGCAGATAAACAAAAGCTTATAGAATGGTATAGAAAACTCAAAATGACTAGATTTGGTGAACGAGGCCTTAATGTTGTTACGGTTGACCCGAAAACAGGATGGCCTGTTAGTTATGCAACTTTTGATATTGGATTTAGTGAAAATGAAAAAAATAACAAAACTATCATTAAGTATTTAAAAGATATTAGAAATGACTATATAATCATCATAGGAATAAGTGGAGATGTTTCAAAAGATGTGACTAAAGAATTTTCTATGGCATTGAAAGAATTGGGTAGCATTTACTATGATGAGTTGAAGTTTCGGGACACGGTAGCGATAATTGCTGTGAAAGGGATAAGAAAGGGCATAGGAAAGAATTATGGTTTTTTAAAAGGAGAATCTACGCGAGTACAGACCGAATACAAGGGGAATGTGATTAGGACCACCAGACCTACAAGAAGTAAAAGGTATAAACTAGGTATCACTATAAATGATACAGATATTCAGAGCTACTATGCTATGCACGTTGCTAAGAAATTAGGCGCAGATTATGTAATCTTACAAGACAGACTGAAAGATTTGCCTCCTTTGTTCAATAACAGAGGATATTTTGTCTATTCTACTAATGTGAACCAACTCATTTCAGAAGTAAACTTAAAGCTACCATAGATAATCTTATGCAATGGAAGCTATACGTCAAGAAGTTTAGAAACATAGAAGGAGCAAGAAATAGTAATAGAAATGGGAAAAGTATCTATTAAAGATATTCGTGCTACGCTTTCCAAAGACAAAATGGTCTCGGAGAGACGCGTTAAGACTTGGTTCTATTACACAGGCCGTTTACCCTCGTTCTATCTAACCTGGATATTCCTTCGTTTGAACATATCTGCTAATCAAGCCACATATATCAGTCTGATTGTGGGGCTCACCGGGTGTGCTTTTCTGGCCTTGGGTTCATATGCCGGTAAGCTGGTGGGTGCTCTTATGATTAACCTGGGTTTTGTGCTCGACTGCGTTGATGGAAATATAGCTAGATATAGAAAATCATTTACTCGTTATGGTGAATTTATTGATGCTTTAGTCGGTTATATCGTAGCTGCTTTCTTGTTTATGAGTCTCGGGGTGGGAGCATTTGTTGATCCAGAATCATCTTTATTATTAGGACGTGCTGAAATTTTTCCTATATTCGATAGGGATGTATTTCTCTTTGCTGGTTTTTGGAGTTCACTTTCGTATATACTGACCAGGTTGAGCTCTCTGAGATATAAGACTATGTTTACTCACAGTCTAAACGATGATAGCGCAAATGTCGTAACTTCAAATAGGTTTCTTAGAATTACATTAGTGGTAATCAGAAATATATTTGGACCTTCGGGTTTATTCATGCCATTGTTACTATTTGCTTTAGTTTTCAAGTTTCTTGGTCTAGTAGTCTTGCTTTACGCAGTGGTGAATACCATCGGGCTAATCCTTATTATTATTAAAACTACAATGAGAGCTTTTAGAGCCACCTAAAAATAGGAGACCAGATACGTTAAGAAAGGCATTCCTTTTTTCGAGGAATATTGGCGTAACTCACAAGATTATTTAAATGAAAAGGCTATAATAATGAATGGAAAGCCTAAAGTTAGTGTTATAATGACAGTCTATAATGAAGAAGAACATATAAGGAAATCAGTTACTAGTGTATTAAACCAAACATATGAAGATTTCGAATTAGTTATAGTAAATG
>JAHLWT010000068.1 GCA_019057775.1 Promethearchaeota archaeon | reverse complement strand
CCGCTAAGCGGCTATTACAACTGTTGGGGTGGCTGGAGCAACCAGATGCGAGTTGACAACAAGAATATTTGATTGGATCAACTAATAATTAAGTACCAATTGATATGCTTTACCGTCATGGAAAAAAATGAATCATTTTTTTCTTAATCTGAATAAAAACCTCGGAGAGGTTTCATTATTGTAGAAAATCAGCACAGCATAGAAAAGTGCCGAAACTACCATAGCTGATCGTGAATAAATCGCCACATTCGGCGCAATGTTCCAGAAGCTAAATATAAGAAAACACATGAAACCATTTTGAATATGATGTTTATTACCGGGCAGCTTTTGTTTTAATTGACTGACTTTCGAAAAATAATTATTAATTTTAATAAATGATTGGCTACTTGTAAGTAGGAGGAAATACAAATGAAAGAACATTCAAGAAGACAATTTATTAAGTCATTTTTTTATCTCGCAATATCAGCTATGGGTTTTGCCTTTATTTCATTACGCGCGGGATGCAAAAAAAAGGCAAAATTAATATCCTCGCATAACATCACTGATCGTAAGAATAAGGACCGATTCATAACTAAAGGAACAAATAAAATCCTTCCGGATTTTGAACCTGCTTATTTGAAACTGCACAGGAGCGGAGAGTTAAAAAAAAGAGGAGAAGAGCTTTGGAATATTATGGAAAGTTGTAAGCTCTGTCCCAGAAAATGTGGTGTTAACAAGCTTGCAGGGAATAAGGGGTTCTGTCAGGCTTCTTCCCAACTGGAGATTTCATCATATCACCCGCACTTCGGAGAGGAGAAATCGCTGGTAGGAAAAGGAGGTTCCGGCACCATATTCCTTACGAATTGCGGACTCAGATGTGTCTTTTGCATAAACTGGGAAACCAGCCAGGGTGGACAGGGATATCCCAGAAGTGTTGAAGATATGGCAGAAATGATGCTTCGCCTGCAAAAAATGGGATGCCCTAACATCAACGTGGTAACACCAACCCATTATTCTCCGCATATTGTCCTTGCAGTTGATATTGCTGCAAGCAAAGGTTTGCGGCTTCCCCTGGTATACAATACCTGTGGATGGGAACGCGTGGAGATATTAAAAAAGCTCGACGGCATAATAGATATTTACTTACCCGACTTCAAATATTCGGATGCTGAAATGGCAGCAAAATACTCATCTGATGCAGAGACATATCCGGAAATTACCAAAGCAGCTCTGCTCGAAATGCATCGTCAGGTGGGCGTGGCAAAACCTGCCAAAGATGGTCTCATGTATAAGGGATTGATGATACGTCATCTGGTAATGCCAAACCGGGTTAGCGGCACCAGGAAAGTAATTGAATGGATAGCAGAAAATCTTCCCAAAGACACTTATCTAAATATCATGTCGCAGTACAGACCTATGCACAAAGCATTTGACTATCCTGACATCTCCCGAAGAGTATCACGTGAAGAATACAACGAAACCATAAGATGGGCAAAGAAAGCTGGTCTGACAAATCTGGATGTTCAGGGTTATCGGTTTTAAGGATTATTTTTTCCGAAGTTTTACGGCTGTACCATAGGCCAGCAGTTCTGCTGCTCCCCGCATTACAGTTGAAGTTGTAAATCTGACACATACGATCCCATCAGCACCCTTCTCTTTCGCATCTGCAATCAGCCGGTCCAGTGCCTGTTCCCTTGATTCAGCAAGCATCTTTGTATATTCCGTAATCTCGCCACCAACGATCATACGCAATCCGGCAAGTATATCTTTGCCAACATGCCTTGCTCTGATGGTGTTACCTTTTACCATCCCCAGAGTTTCAGTTATTTCATAATCGGCTAAATAATCCTGAGTTGTGATAAGCATAAGTATTCCTCCTATTTATCAATGTTTTTCGAATAATGATCGTCTTCTTTGCTTGACAGCCGGTCTTTGACCACTTTGGCAAACAAGAAACCTACGCCGGTTATTGCAACAAGGCCTATGATCCCAAATGGAAATGCAACGATCATTCCAACGATCATTGCAATAATCCAAATGATTACAACAATTATTAACAACAGATATCCAATGTATTCCATTTTTTTATTTTTACGAAGGATAAAATAAAAAATGATTATTTATTAATTTCATTAAAAATAGTCTCGATTAATCTGGCCTCATTTTCTTCAAATTCACCTTTTATTTCTTCCAGATCCTTGTCATTTTTTACTAATGATTTAACTTTTTCCTGCCTCTTTATCATCTGGTCAATGTGATTTCTTATGACTTCCCGATTTGCTATTTCACTATGACCACTGCAGAATTTCTCGGCATCCAATGTTTTTAGCATTTTTGTGAGCGTTTTAACATACTCAAAGGAATTACCACCTTTATAGGAGTGGATAAGCTGAGGTCTGGTTAAGAATATCTGGTCACCGAGAAAAGCTGTTTTTTCTTCCGGAAAATAAACGACAAGGTCCCCGGTTGTATGTCCAACTCCAAAATACCATAATTCCACCTTCTTTGTACCAAGATAAATATCCATTTTATCGTTAAATGTAATTGACGGAATAAAAGGTGCCAGCTCAGGCTTATTCCATTCCGATGGAGTTTCGTCTCTTCCCGGATGAAAAAACTCGTTCCGGCAATTCTCATGAGCTATAAAAATTACCGTTTCAGGAAAATACTGATTCCCACTAATATGATCACCATCGCTATGTGTATTTACCAGATACTTTATTGGCTTACCCGTAAGTTTTTTAATCTCTTCAATTGTCTGATCTACCGATTCTTTATTCATTTTAGCATCGATCAGGAGAACTTCATTATCACCAATATAGGCTCCTCCATGGGCACCCCGGCCACCAAGAATTTCATAAAGCCTTTCAGAGATTGGGTTGAGTGTTACAGGAGCAACTTCCTGCTGTTGAGCCATAGAAAATGGCAGGTACAATAAAAGAAAAAACAGAAAAAAAATTGATTTATTACATTTTTCCATATTAAAACCTCCTTTAAAATTTATAATTGATTAGTAAAAATATTTTAGTTTGCTGATAATTTAAATTGAAGGGCTACCCGCCTCCCGATAGTTATCGGGACAGTCGGGCAGGAAGTCCAATATTATCACTATTCTGAAACAACTTCTTCATTCGTTATTTTTTCTTCTGAAAATAATTTACTGAAATAACTCCAAAATTTCTTATGAAACGACAGGCCATTTTGCCTAGTTAAAAATTCATGAACAGAGATCAGTTCATTATCGTCCGGTGTTGGTTTGAACTTTTCTCCTCCCGGATTATATAACTTTGAAGACTCAGGATGAAACTGCACTCCAATAACGTTTTTATACTTTTGGTGTGCAACTGCTTCAATCACCTTGTCATCTACAGAAGTTGCAATCACCTTGAGTCCTTTTCCAAGATCATCCATAGCCTGGTGATGACTGCTGTATACGAGTGGCTGATCTTCAGGATTCAATTTTAAATTTTTGATAAAAAATTGATCCTCAATGAGTTTGATTCTGTGAAAACAGTCTAACATTAGATTCTTGACAGGGGTAAGTTTTCTCCGGTAACTACTATGTTGCAGATCCTTATCTAAATTCAAGGCATC
>JAHLWT010000067.1 GCA_019057775.1 Promethearchaeota archaeon | reverse complement strand
TCCTAATAATTTTGAAGACAAATTCAATCTTTTCTTGAACTGATGAATCTAGAGAGATATAAAAGTCAGTAAAGTGATTCTTATAAAATCGTATTTCTCTAATCATAGCGCAAAGTTAACAAATATGTTAACAAAATTCAAGTTTCTTTAAAAAAATTTTCGATAAAGATGGATAGTTTAGACCTATGCGCCACAACTTATGTGTATAGCTATATTGCTTTTATTTATAATTAGCGTCATCTTTTTAACTTATTGCTATTCACCATCTTAGTTTCTATAAAACGGTCTAATGGGCTTTTTATATTTGCAAGGGATTTTTTCGATACATGGGTGTTAACCCCGTAGGATTTTTTTCCAACGGCGTGAACCCCGTAAGATTCTTTCAGGAAATTCCTTATTCTGTTTTTAAGGTAGATCTTACTATTTCCTGATTTTAAATATTTCTCCCTTCTTGTTATATCTTGACGCTTTTAGCATCCTGGTAACATCATTTCTGCTTAATACATCCGGTAACTTCTTTTCTTTCCCAGGTCTGTGTTTAATTATAGTATTTCTTTATCTTGTGTTATAATCAAATCTTATCATTATCACCTCATGATCCCGGTGATAACCATGTTCGAAAAATTTAATTATAGAATAAAATCCAGGCTTCAGGTTCAACTTTACCCTGAATTTCCCTTAATTCCTTAATAGCAGCTTCTTTTGAGGGAAAAGAATTAAAGCAAACGACATATAATTTCCCAACCTTGCCAAATTTCTCCGGATTATAACCTTTATTCTTTAAATAAGAAACATAATTATCAGCATTTTCTTCAATTTCGAAACAACCGGCTACAACATAATATTTTTTTACAATAATACCAGCTGAAGAATTATCCACATCCTTATCAGTCACTTCTTCAGATTCTGGTTTTGTTTGTGCCAATGGCTGTAATTCCTGTATTTTAATGCTGTCTTCTACAATAGTTACAGTCTCGTTAACTAATACCTCTTCAACATTTGAGGTTTCAGAAAACTTATTTTGTTCCGGTTCCACAGTTTTTCCATTCTTGAAAAATGCAAACCACACAATAAAAATAGCGATTGGAATAATGCCCAGAATTATCCATAAAATTATTTTTGACTTTTTACTTCCTGAATAATGGTCATAAGTAACAGTTTCCTCCTTTTCCTTGAATGATATTTTTGCCTCACCTTCAGTTTTCTTTAACTCTTTTATTAGTTCTGGTTTTTTCTCTGTTTTTTCAGGTTCTTTGGTTTTTTCAGAAGTTTTTTTGATCTCTTTAACAGCTTCAGTTTTCTTCTTTTCTTTTTTCAGTTCCTTACTTTTCTGTAAAGCCTGTTTTGGCTCCCTGTCAGGCCGCTTTGAATCTTCTATCAATTCTAAATCTTCTTCATTTTTCTTATCTTCAGAAGGTTTATCCTTCTGTGGTTTTTCTTTTTTGGATTTGAGCTCTTCTTTTATTATTTCTTTCGCCGTATCTGTATTTAAAGCTGATTTTTCAATCAATGTAAAATCATCGCTCTTTTTTTCTGATGAAACCGGTTTTAACTTTTCATCTTTTCCTTCACTATGAATAAACTGCATTTTTCCTTTTTCATCTTTAAAAAATTCGCCTAGATTTTCAACAAAATAATGATTTCCTTTTTCAAGCTCCCTGTAAATCTTTTCAACAAATTTTTCAGTTTCCTCAATGGCCTTGTCTTTTTCAATATTTTCCTTTTTAGCAATATAATCAATGAATATACCGTCATTAAATTTTAAAAACTCATTAAAAACAATTGTTTTCGGTTCGTCCTTTTTTACAAAAAAGGCACCAAATTCAGGTATTATTAGACGGCTATTCGTTTTAAGCAGTTCTACGATATATTTGTCCATAGCAGCATAATTTAGTTTCTTTGGATGAAATCTCAGAATACAGATGTCTTACATGGATGCCAAAAAACAGAATATCATCCACCTGGTTAAAAAATCCATCTTTTCAATCTTTATTCCAGCTATTTTTTTTAAAATCCGATAATCGGAAGTAAAGTTTTTCGCCTAAATATCTAAAACGAAACTCGTGAACAAGAATGAAAATTAATAAAGTTAGTCATTAAAGCCAAAAATAAGTATAAGTATTTTATATTGATTCTATTTATCTTACCAGTTACGGAGTAAAAACGAAAGCAACTTATTCAATTTGAAGAATGCATCGCATTTCCTATATTTGCGAAAATTTCCGGAATTTCCAAATTTAAATGAAAATATCTCAGAAAATGAATACTCAGGATTTTATAGCAAAAGAGGACAAATTTGGTGCGCACAATTACCATCCCCTGCCCGTTGTTTTAGAAAAAGGAAAAGGCGTATTTGTCTGGGACGTTGAAGGGATAAGATATTTTGATTTTCTTTCAGCATATTCGGCTGTAAACCAGGGGCATTGCCATCCAAAGATTATCCAGGCATTAACCGGCCAGGCTCAAACACTCACACTTACTTCCAGGGCTTTTTACACAAGCACATTAGGAGAATACGAAGAATACATCACCAACTATTTTGGTTATGATAAGGTGTTACCATTGAACACCGGTGCAGAAGGCGATGAAACCGCTTTGAAGTTATGCAGAAAATGGGCTTATAAAAAAAAGGGAATTCCTGAAAATAAAGCGAAGATAATATGCTGTGAAGAAAATTTTCATGGCAGGACCATCACCATAATATCGATGTCTACTGATCCTGTTGCCAGGAACGATTTCGGACCGTATACACCGGGATTCAAAATTATACCCTATAATGATCTGAATGCTTTGGAAAAAGAGGTGAAAGATCCGAACACGGCAGGATTTCTTGTTGAACCCATACAAGGAGAAGCAGGGGTTAATGTTCCTGATGAAGGATATCTTAAAAGAGCATACGGATTGTGTAAGGCAAATAATGTACTTTTTATTGCCGATGAAGTTCAGACCGGACTGGCTCGCACCGGTAAATTACTTGCCTGCGATCACGAGAATGTACGACCGGATATTCTGATTTTAGGAAAAGCTTTGGCAGGAGGCGTTTACCCGGTTTCAGCCGTCCTGGCTGACGATGATATTATGCTGACCATCAAACCCGGTGAGCATGGCTCCACTTTCGGAGGAAACCCGATAGCCGCCAAAGTCGCTATTGCAGCATTGGAAGTGATCAAAGAAGAAAAACTGGCTGAGAATGCCGACAGGCTTGGAAATATCTTCAGAGATGAATTAAGCAGTATTAATTCGGAAATGATTGAAACCGTTCGGGGAAAAGGATTGCTCAATGCAGTCGTGATTAAACCTAAAAAAGGAAATACTGCCTGGGATGTCTGTGTTGCCATGAAGGATAACGGTTTAATTGCAAAACCCACACACAATCATATTATCCGCTTTGCCCCTCCCCTTGTGATTACAGAAAAAGAGCTCAGGGAAGCCATGGAGATCATTAAGATGACTTTCAGAGAATTTGAGTAATTCTCCTTTTCAATCAATATTCCCAGGGCGGGCATCCCTTCGGGAGTAGTAGTACCGCAATATAAATAAGAATAGAACACGGATGACACCCCGATACACTTCGCTACGGGGCAGGCGGATTTA
>JAHLWT010000066.1 GCA_019057775.1 Promethearchaeota archaeon | reverse complement strand
ATAACTCCAAACAAAACTTCCATCTTCACCGTTTAACGCATAGATTTTACCATCCCTACTTCCCACCACCACCTCAAGCTTGCCATCATTGTCTATATCGCCTAACACCGGAGAAGAACCCACATAATCTCCCGTGGTATAACTCCATAACTTTGACACACTTGCTGAACTTTTTAGTCCATTTGCATATTCAGAATTCTTAGTGTGATCTTCTATAGAAATCTCTTTTTGTGGTTGTAGAGACATCAATGTCATGCTTAGAGATAAAATAACTGCGACTATTAAATACAAATTTATTATTTTTCTACTTTTTTTCACAATTTTACTCACTTTTACTTTTTTTTGAATTTCGATTATTTTATAAAGGGTATTTGATTAAACTTTTAACTTTTATGCTTAAACTTTAACTTATTACTTTTGTGCTTATACTTTAACTTATTATCAATTTTCCCTAGTTTTCTCTAGTTTCCTAATATTTCTAAAAATTTCATTTCGACCAGAAATGAAGTAAAATTACACTTTCTTGAGATGTCAAAAACAAGTGTGGAATGGTTATACTAATCTCAAAGCCATCCCAGGGTTTATTAAAGAAATGAGGAAAGACGGAGTTGATGTCTTCTATTGATAATTGTTACGACTAAATAGTTTTGCAATTAGATAGTTTCAAATTCTTATTCAACTTATATATAAAATTTACAACCTTATATAGCGTCTCCTTTCCCATTCACCTACAACACAAGAATAGGAAAAATTTTCCTCCAATTTGGCATAATAAAAATTCTTAAATGCTTGTTCCCCGAATATTTCTTTCATGAATTCAGATTTCCTAAATTCTTTTATTGCTTCACTTAGACTCCCTGGGAGAGCATTTATTCCTGCTTTTTCCATTTCTTTTGATGTAAGTTTATAAACGTTTTCATCTCTAGATTCAGGAACTTCAATGTCTTGAGACAGCACTCCATCTAAACCCGCCGATAATAGCACGGCAAACTGTAAATATGGATTACCTGAAGGATCAGGGCATCTAATCTCACATCGAGCAGAATTAGGCTTACCATGAAAGTTAGGGACTCTGATTAAAGGTGATCTGTTTCTATATCCCCATGCGATATAAACAGGAGCTTCATATCCTGGAATTAATCTTTTATATGAGTTAGGCCAGCTACTTAACACCGCACACATCGCCTTTGCATGTTTTAATTGACCTGCAATCCATTTTTTCATAATATGTGATATATGTGACGCATCAGATTCCTCGTAGAAAACATTAATTCCATCCTTCCATAAAGACTGATGTACGTGCATTCCGCTTCCATTTATTCCCTCAAAAGGTTTTGGCATAAAAGTGGCTGTCATATTATTTTGTGCTGCTACAGTTTTAACAATCATCTTTATTGTATTTGTGTTGTCTGCAGTTTCTACAGCGAGTCCATACCTAAAATCAATTTCATGTTGTCCAAGGGCAACCTCATGATGTAAAGCTTCAATTTCAATTCCCATTGCGTCACAATATTCAGCAATAGTATATCTCATCCTCTCATTTATGTCATAAGGATCATAATCGAAATAACCTCTCATATCTGATGGGCTAAAAGTTTCTTCTTTAGTATCCTGTTCTAAAATAAAGAATTCCATTTCTGGCGCACAATTAAAAGTAAATCCAAGCT
Organism: Promethearchaeota archaeon; assembly: GCA_019057775.1. The sequence continues at coordinate 12,240 of JAHLWT010000066.1, read as the reverse complement.
GTTCTGCTTTTTTTACTGCTCTTTGTAGAATATAGCGGGGATCGCCCTCATATCTTGTCCCATCAGGATTGTAAATATCACAGAAAACTCTCGCCACTTTTCTACCATCACCCCGCCAAGGAATTATATAAAAAGTGCTAGGATCTGGAATTGCTACTTTATCGCTCTCCTCTATGGCACCATACCCCGTTATTGAACTACCATCAAAACTTACTCCAATATCAAAGATATCCTCAATTCTTTTTGAATTGATGGTTAAACTTTTGATGATACCATGGATATCGGTAAATTGAAGGTAGATAAATTTAATATCTTCCTCCTTTACTTTATCGATGACATTATTACATAATTCTTTTCTATCCGGATTTCCCTTTTCAATCATAAATAATCAAACAACAATTTTATTTATTAGATCAATATAATAAATAATATGCAATCATATTTAAAAACCATGTGATTTTTTTCAATAAATGTTGCACTTTCTGAAAAGACCATAATGCTTTTTGTCGGTGAATGAAAAAAATCCGTCATCTTTATTAATATATAAAATACATTATTACTAGATGACAAGTATTAAAAATAGCAATATTGATGAATTAGACCTTAAAATTTTAAAAATACTAAGTGTTGATGGTCGTAAAAATAAGAGTACCATTGCGGAGGATTTGAAACGTTCACCGAATACGATAATTAAACATATCAATGATTTAGAGGAGGACGGTGTCATAAAAAATTATGGTGTTCAAATTGATTATGAAAAATTAGGCTACGAGATTATTGCTATTATTGAACTAACTATCTCGAAAGGTAAAATGATAGAAGTTGAAAATAAATTAGCAGAGAATCCCCATATATTTGGAGTTTATGATGTTACTGGGGCTTATGATGCTCTTATTCTAGCTAGATTTAAATCGAGGGGAAAACTGAGTGAAATGATAAAAGAAATTCATACTTCTCAATATATTGAGGGCACAAATACTCATATTGTACTAAATATCATTAAAGAAAGTGGTTCATTCCTCAATTTAATTGAGTCAGAAAGGAAAAAGTAGTGAAATCAAGTAAGCATATTTATGTAAAATCTATGAAATTAAAATTTATATAACCAATTTTATGCAATATTTAACAAAAAATTTGTATATATGTTAAGAGTGGATAATTTTCGTATCATATTGATAATTTTTTTAATATACTTAAATTACTTATAATAGATAATGAAAAGTGAAAATATTTTTAAATCAAAAGGTAGATAAAATGAATATTGAACATCCTCCAGTAATACAATTTTCATTAAAACTTTACTTTTCCAAAATTTCAGATCCAGATGTTTATATTCTAAAAGAATTTACAAAAAAATTATCTGATGCTGGTTATCAAGAGCCTCCAAGAATAAAACTTCATTCATCAAAGGGTCCAGATCCAAATATATTAATAGGACCTTTAAGATATGTTTCAGAAGCAGAAGGAAATGAAATTCTCATATTTAGTGATTCAATACAATTTATTTTCCATGAATATCCTTCCTTTGATGAAATTCTACCTAAAATACTTACTAATTTTTATTCCTTAACTGAGGATTTAGAAATTACAAGTGTTAATAGAGTTACACTATCATATGTGGATATTTTTGATAAATTTCCTCAAAATGGATTTAGTATTAAATCTTATTTTCATATCTATTTAAGATATCCCCAAATTTTTACTTTGGATAACACGGATTTTATCTTTGGAATAAAATTAGAAACTGAAGAAGAAAACCATGTCCCCATTGTTAGATTAAAAGGTAGAAAACCTGATAATGATGAGAAATATTTGATTCAATTAGAAACGATTTATAATATAAATGAAGAAATAGATTTGAGTAATAGAGAAAATCTTGAAAATAATATAAATTTTGCCCATGATCGTTTAGTAGATATTTTTAAAGAAGTTTTAACTCAAAAAACAAAAATAAAAATAGGTATGGATGATGGAACAAATACCCAATAACAATGATTATCAATTAGAAAAAGAACAAATTATAAACATTGAAGAATTTATATCCGATTTTAGTAAAAAAGTTACAAACTTAATGGAATTTGAGAAAGAACCTACTGGTGAAATCATTGAAAAGTGTCTATTAAAAGAATTAGCTCCTCTTCATGAAGAAACTTATTATAATTTACTTCCAGAATTATTTGATATTCTAATTGATATTTACATTAAAAAAAATCGTGAATTACCAAAACCATATTTCATACCTTTAGAAGTCTGTTATAATATTTTTTTACTATTTGAATTTAGATTAATGCCAATGGATACTATTGAAAATTTAATTGGAGCATTACAATGGGGTATAATTGAACCTCAATGGATAGATTATAATTTTATTAAAGCTTATTATGAAAAATTACACCAAAAAGTGCCATATGATTTAAGAATAAAAACTTGGAATTTAGTTGAACTTACTAAAATCAAACAACAAGAGTTTAAAAGGAAAAAGTAGATTTTTAAGATGTTGTATATATTAGGACATGATGATCATATAGAACAGGGAGATATCTGCTGCAACTTACCCAAGATCATCCCTTCTTATTTTATGTCAGAAATACCTGGAAGTCCAAAATGGGAAAAATATGTTGAAAATATAAAAACCAATAAAACTACAAGTGTGAAGTTTTCTTTCTTTCCTAGTCCAACTTGGGGTGTTGTCTTATCTCAGACTTGTGAAGTTGAGAATGCTGAAGAGGGGGTATCAATAATTTTTGCTGAATTAATAAAATGTGAAAAATATCAAGAAATAGAAACGTTAAGCAACAAAAAATCGAAAGTCTTCATAAAAAATATGCTCAAACTGTTAAGATATGAAAAACCCTCTGATTTGTATCTTCCAAAATTATTTTTAAGAGATGAAAAGGGATATGGTCCTTGGAGATTAGATTTTAGGAATATTTTTTTTGTTCCAGTTAATTTAATTCAAGATAATTTGGATTTATTTTGGAGAGCAAGATTAAAAACACCTGCAGTTGAAGTTCTAAAAGAGAAAATCAGACATTTTTTTACCCGCTTAGCCTTTGATGAATGTATATTCTTTTCTGATTCTGAAACTGACAAATACATTATTTTTGAAAAAAGGGATAGAGATGAAATTATGAAAGTAAGAAGATCGTGTGGAATATGAAATATTTTGTCTTAGTATTAAATTCCTTAACGAAATCTATATAGATCAAATTACTTTCCTCTAGTTTTTTATATAGACAAGTTATTGATATTTCAAAAAGGAGTATTTATGGCATACAGCAATAAATTGGGTATTCTAAAATGAAATATAGAAGTTTCTTGTTATTTTAAAATATTTTTAGAACTGCAGTAGTGTAATTATTATGGTATCTGTAAAATAGGGGTAGCTAAGCATTCTATACACCCCTCAGCGATTTTTAGAGCAAAAAGCATTCTTTTTTGAGCCCATCATTAATAATTCTTTTTTTTACCGAATAGATTAGATCTAAATCATTTACATATCTTGTACTTTTCATTCGTAGTAGGTTAATTTAGATTTCATCTTTTTAGAAAATTGTTTTAATTTTTATGAATTGATTTCATCTTTTATGATAATTTACAAAATCAGCATCATTATCCCAGTCATCGTCTTCATCATCGTCAAATTCTGCTTCTTCTACCCTTGGGGCGAGATAGTAATAATCAGAAATATCAAGAATTCAGCACACTCTAAGTAAATACATTTATTTCTACAATTTACAAACCGTATTTTTAATTATTAAATAAAATCTTTTAAATAACATAAAAAAAAGAAAATTTGTTCAATAAATTCGGATAACTTTAAATTTGATATCTATTATATAAAAAAATTGTTCAATTTAAAATAATATTACTAAAAATTATTCAGTTTTTATTTTTCTTTTTGTCGGTTTGGTTAGAAAAAACTTAAAAAATGCCATTTTTTTTCAATAAATTTATAAATAAGAAAACCTAATATAAGTTAATGGGATCTCATTCCCATAATTGTAAAATAATAGACAGATTAAAAAAATAAGAAAAATAAGCAGAAGTGAAAATTATGGCTCAACAAGAAATTCTTAGAACATATGAACAAATTTGTTTAGACAAATTAAAAGAGCTTGGAATTTCTACATCGGCAGAATGGTCTGCGGCAATGGGTTATAAGAGTGCTAATGGTCTGGCTAAAGTTATTAAAAGAATAGACAGAATTATGCCTAATAATTTAAAGGTGTATTATAATAAAAAACCACGCCTGTATAAGGCATTATGAGAATAGATTAAAAAATTATTGAAGGTCTGTGATAAGACATGTCGTTAAATTGCCCAATTTGCGGAAAAAAATATTTTTATGATAGTAAGATTTGCCAAGAATGCGAAGACTCTTCCATTTATAGTGGTTTGATAACTACTTATGGAGATGGAGAAGAAATTCAGAAATGGAATTGTGGTATTTTTTTGGAAGATACTAATTCAGTTTTTGGTAAGAGGAAATCATTTGATTCGTATTTTAATATTGCTTCTACACCTAAAACTCTAAGAGAAAAAAATCGAAGTATAAATGCATGGAATTGTAGTACAGCTATGACAAATAATAGGGTAAGGGAAAGTGAAAGTGAAAGTGAAAGAGAAACCAATAATTTATTTCATCAGCATGTAGTTGAAAAGAACAAATTACAGAGGCTTATGGTTTTTGAATAAATCACATAAATTTATAAAAATAAAATTAAAAAATTATAATAATTAAAGAGTTGAAAAAAAAAAATGACAAAATTTTCATTAGATACACATCAATCTAGCATGATAGGATCAAGAACAAGGGTCGAAGATTCATGTGAGTCAGGTTTATGTCCTATCTGTATAGCCGATTGTCCGGTTTTTTGTGAAGTTTCCAAATCTGCTCTTAGGGGGCGTGAAGTATTATATCCTCGAAGAGAATTTTTTGGAAATTCCACAGCAGGGTCTCCAAAAGATTTTGGGTTATCCTTTGGTGATTTTCAAATCCAATTTGAAGTTCGAGGTGCTCAAGGAATTGAAGCTCATCCGGATAAAGTTATTTTTCCAAATGTTGATATTACAACTAAATGGGGGAATATTGTCCAAAAACTTCCTATTTTAATAGCGGGATTGGGGAGTACTTATGTTGCTAAACGTAATTGGGAAGGATTAGCAATAGGGGCTGCCTTATCTGGAGTAAGTCTAACGGTAGGAGAAAATGTAGTTGGTATGGACCCTCAAGCTCAGTTTTCAAATCATGCTTTATATCCTAAAGTTGTCGATACTGTAGATATGAAATTTCGAGTCGAAACATTTAGAGAATTTTGGGATGGGAAGTATGGAGATATAATCGTCCAAAAGAACGTTGAAGATACAAGATTAGGTGTTTTTGATTATGTCTCTTCTAGCTTAGAAGTTAACAGTTTAGAAATTAAATTTGGTCAAGGAGCAAAAGCTATTGGGGGAGAAGTAAGACTTACATCTTTGGAGAGAGCTCAACTATTACAAAGTAGAGGATATTTAGTCTTACCCGATCCTTCAGATCCTATTATTATTGACCAATGGAAAGCAGGATTAATCCCGGATTTTGAGAGACACAGTAGGGTTGGGATATCAACTACAGAGGAAGTGTTAGAGGAAATTGATCAAATTCGAGCGAGTGGAGCAAAAAATATATTTATAAAGACAGGTGCTTATAGGCCAGCAGCAACCGCATGGATTCTCAGGTTGGGTGTGGAAGGAAAAGTAGATGGAATGACTTTTGATGGGGCTGGAGGGGGTACTGGTATGAGTCCCGTGAGCATGATGAATGAAGGATCGATTCCCACACTTTATTTAGAAGCGCTAGTAGTTGGTTGTTTAGATATGATTAAAGAAAAAAGTCCTAACGCATCTATTCCAAGCATTGCAATAGCAGGTGGTATTGCAAATGAGACTCAAATATTCAAAGCTTTAGCAATGGGCGCTCCTTATGTAACATGTATTGCAATGGCCAGAGCCCCAATTACTGCAGCTATGAAAGGTAAATACATAGGAGAAATAATAGAGAAAAAAGAGGTAACTCCAGCAATGCTAAAAAATTTAGGTTTTCCGAAAAATAAAAGTCCAAAAAGTCTAACTCTTAATGAAGCTTTTGTTGAATTTGATAACCTTGCACGAGTTTATAATGGAGGATATATCCCTCCGTCAGCAGTTGCCGTATACACATATTTTTCAAGTAAATTGGGAGTAGGAATTAAACAGTTACTGGCAGGAATAAGAAAATTCAAAATAGGATTAATAAATCGACGAGACGTTGCTTATCTTTCTCAAAGAGCTAAAGATGTATGTGAAAAATGGAATTTGGGAATTCATTCTCAGGAATCTTTAGATTTTGAAGATGTAAAAAACGAGATTTATTCTGGGAATTATTAAAATTAAAAAGAAAATAAATTTTTTATTTATTTAACTATCTTTTCTAATTCATCAACAAATTCCGCATATTGATTTATACCTAATTTCCAAAAATCTGGTTTACTTATATCAATACCTACAATTTCAGCTAATTTTTTTGGAGATAGGCTTCCCCCAGAGCTTAACAATTTCTTAAATTTCGGTACAAATGAGGGTCCCTCATTCTTATAAATATGATATAAAGCATATACGAACAATTGTGCATAAACGTAAGGGTAGTTGTAATAACGAAAATTAGGCATGAAATAATGACCTTTCATACACCATTCCCAATTCATTTCTTCAAACCATTCAACAGAATCTCCATAAATTTTATCTCTCCCGGCACACCAATATTTAGAAATTGTTTTTCCATCTAAATTTGTACCGTTTTTGATAGCCTCGTAAAGGCTCGTTTCAAACCAAAATCGTGCACTAACCTGAAAAGCCGATTGCCCTGTTCCATCTAATTCGTTTGCTAGAATTACCATCTTTTCTTCATCCGTTTCTGCTTTTTTGAGAAGTAGATCAGTCATTAAAAGCTCTGCGAAAATTGAAGCGGTTTCAGCACCTGCTGCTCCTGCATGTAAATTAAAGAATGTTTGTTGTCTAGTTGCTAAGTAATCATGTATTGCGTGGCCAAGTTCATGGTTAAGTGTGTATAACTCATTCATAGTTCCTTTGAATGACATTAAAATGAATGCTGATTTACCATTAAACCAACTTGCGCAATAGGCACCATTTATTTTACCGTTTCTAACATGAGCATCTATACGATCCTTATCGAACATATCTTTAGCATATCCTTCAAAAGATTCTTCAAATTCGCCCAAAGCTTCAAATGTCAGAGTTTTTGCTTCATCCCAGGTGTACTTCATATTAGGTACATCAAGAAGAGGAGCCATAACATCCGCACTACTTAACTTTGGTAGCTTTAAAAGTTTGGCCTTAAGTTTCAAATATCTTTGATATACATCAACATTCTCTACAATGGTTTTCATTAAACTATTAATAATTTCTTGGGTTGTGTCATTAGCTATACAACTTGAATGCATTGGGTTATCAAATTTCCTACGTTCCGAATTTTTCACCCAATTCCCACAAATGTTACGTAGTGCAGAAGAGAATATCTCCTGATCTTTTCCCAATAAATTGTATATAGATTTGTTCGCAGAAATTCGCGTTGATCGATCAGGATGAACAATTAAACTATTAGCCTCTCCATATGAAAGAGTTTTTTCTTCTCCTTGAACGCTAACTTTAAATTCTCTTGTGTTTAACCAAGTTTTTTGTAGTTGGCTCCATGCTTTAACACCGTATTGATCTTTTTCTAAAATTAATTGCTCTTCGATTTCCGATAATGTATGAGGATGTGCTCTGTGGACTTTTTCTAGATAATGCTTATAATTTGATAATATAGGATTCGAAATCAGATTATTATTTTCAGATACTAATTTCCCAATTTCCAAGTCAAAGAAAGTTAATTTTTTAAATATTTGCGTTATAAATTCGTTATATTTATTATGAAGAGCTTGTGTTTCGGGAAGAGTCATATTAGCATAAAACGAGTGTTCACAAAACAAATCTAAATCATCAACGTTTGCCCAAAATTCTTCAAGTTTTTTCAATAGATCATTTAAATTATCAGCATTAAAATCTGATGTATTAATTTTTCCTTTATAATTATTTACAAATTGATCAGCTTTACTCTCAAACTTCTCCATATTCTGAGAAATATTAGGATCATTATAATCAGAAAATAGAACTGTTAAATCCCATACGATTTCTTTTTCAGTCATTATAATCAAGACGTTTAAAATTAGAATATTTTAAAACTTTTCCATGTTAAATTCCATTCATAATGGAAATTTTAAAATAATGTGGATTTAGGAGATTATCTCCTCCCGGTGTATTTTACTCATATTCAATTGTACTTGGTGGTTTATTTGAAATATCATATACCACTCGGTTAATCCCTGCTACCTCATTTATGATTCGGGTACTTATTTTTTCTAATAGGTCCATATCCAATTTGGCAAAATTAGCAGTCATTACATCTACAGACTCAACTACTCGAATTGCGCATATGTATTCATATGTACGAAAATCACCCATGATACCAACTGTTTTGAGTGGTAGAAAGACACAAAACGCCTGCCAAAGATTTTCATATATTCCTTCCTTAATGATCTCATCTATTAAGATAGCATCAGCATTTCTTAATATATCGAGTTTTTCTTTATCAACTGAACCTATGATTCTAACTGCTAAACCAGGTCCTGGGAATGGGTGTCTCAAAATGATCTCTTTTGGTAGATCTAATTGTAATCCTATCTTTCTTACTTCATCTTTATATAAATCTCTTAATGGCTCAATGATTTCTAACATCATGTCTTCTGGAAGAGTAAGATTATGATGTGATTTTATTTTCGCTGAAACTGTACTTGTAGCACTTGTTTCTACTCTATCAGGGTATATAGTTCCTTGAGCAAGGTATTTGATGTTGTTGTAGCTTTTTTCTAGTTCAACCATTTTATTCTCAAAAACTTCTATAAAAGTATGGCCAATAACTCTACGTTTTTCTTCTGGATCATCAATGCCTTTAAGTTTTTTCAAGAAAAGTTCTGCGGCATCGATGTAATGAAAATTTTTAAAACCTAATTTTTCTTTAAATGTTTTTTGAACTTCTCTTTCCTCATTTTTTCTTAATAATCCGTTATTTACAAAGATACAATGTAATCTATCTTGAATTGCTCTATGTAGTAAAACTGCTGCTACTGAAGAATCTACGCCTCCACTTAACCCTAAAATAACTCTATTCTCTTTCCCTACCTCATCTTTAATATTTTGAATTGTATCATCAATCCAATCCTCTAACTTCCATTCTTTCTCACAATTAGCGATCTTGAATACGAAATTCTCTAAGATTATATTCCCCTTTGGAGTATTTGTAACTTCAGGGTGAAACTGTACTCCAAACAATAATTTCTCTACATTTCCATATGCTGCTATTGGACAAGTGTCTGTTTTAGCGTAAATTTTAAATCCTTCAGTCATCTCTGTAATTTGGTCTCCATGTGACATCCAGACAATTTCTTCTTTCTCTAATGAGTCAAAGAGTAATTCTGATTTTAAAATTGTTATGTTAGCTTTCCCATATTCTTTTTTTTGTTTTGATTCAATTTTTCCACCTTGATGGTACATAATTAAATGATGTCCATAACAAATTCCTAATACGGGGATTTTATTTTTGAAAGTGAATTGGAAAAACTCCGGGGTTAATTTTGGACTATTTTCTTCATAAATACTATTAGGACCACCAGAAAGTATTATTGCTTGGGGGTTGATATTATTGAGCTTATCTAATTTTACATCAAATGGTAGGATTTCAGCATATACGCCCAAATCTCTTATACGTCTTGTAATTAAATGAGTATACTGCCCACCAAAATCTAAAATTATAATTGTATTCATTTTTCTCCTTCTTTTAAAGAGATTGTAGGATCTGAATTATAAAATATCTTATTAATATTAGAAATAAAGTTAATAAATCTGAAATATTTTATGCTAAAATGAAAAACAATAGTAATGATTGTTTTTTTTTACTTTAAATAGGGAAAGAATTCCCGTAATAACCGAAACAATTTTTTTAGATTAAATTATTCCTTCAATAAGGAACAAATTTAATTATTAAAATACAATTTGAGATTGAAATTTAAAAACGAGATGGTTTAACTTGCCCTATAAAATTCTTAATAAATCTAGACTCGATGATGGTGGTACATTATTCGAAATTGACATTCAAGCACCATTAATAGCTAAAAAAGCATTTGCGGGAAATTTCATTTTAATCAGAATTAATGAAACAGGGGAAAGAATACCGTTAACAATTGCGGATTATGATCGAGAGGAAGGCATAATAACGCTAGTTTTTCAAGTAGTAGGTAAATCAACCTTATTACTCTCTCAACAAAATATTAATGATGAAATTTTAGATATTGTTGGACCACTAGGAAACAAAATTCACGTTGAAAAATATGAATTTCCTGTAGTAATAATTGGAGGAGGAGTTGGTATTGCTGAATGTTATCCACAAGCAAAAGAATTGAAGAGTGCTGGAAACAATGTTATTTCTATCATCGGAGCCCGTGCAAAAGATTTATTATTTTGGAAAGATAAAATGGCTGCTGTAAGTAATCGATTAATCATTTGTACTAATGATGGAAGTGAAGGAATAAAAGGATTTGTCACTGAACCTCTTAAAGATCTATTAAGATCTGAGCAAATTAGCATCGTAATCACAATAGGGCCATTAATAATGATGAAAAATGTAGCCCAAATGACAAATGGTTTCGAAGGCTTACCAAAGGTAAAAACATACGTCTCTTTAAATACGATTATGATTGATGGAACAGGTATGTGTGGAGGTTGTCGATTTTCAACCCATAGCGGAGAAATTCAATTTGCTTGTGTTGATGGACCTGATGTTGATGGTCATATTGTAGATTTTGATAACCTTTTGAACCGCGCAAAAAGATTCAATGATCAAGAAAAGGAATCATATGAGAAATTTCAGCATGAATGTAAAATACTTGAAAAAAAGGGGGGTGACAGATAATATAATGGAACTGTATGCACCTTTAATAGAAATCTTACTTAACAATAAAGACAAAATACTTCAAGCTGAAAAATACGACGAAAATGAACTTAAAAACCTCATAAATTCGTTGACAAAAGCAGAAAAAGAAAGACAAGAAATTTTAAAAAAAGTAAAGGAAAATGGTACAATAGAAATCCAGAAATTGAAAAGAGAATTACAATTTAATGAAAATCATCTTATATTTAATATAGAATATTTAAAAGGATTAGGTTCCTTGGATTTTTTAGGTGAAAAATCAAGGTTTTTTCAAGATCTTATAGAAAAAAACGAAACCAAGGGAGTATTTCCAAATGTTTCTATTATTAGAGATACAAATCTATGCTGTGGTTGCGGTTTATGTGATTCAATATGCCCTGTACACGCTATTAATTATTCAAGCAATACGTTTGAACTTGATGAAGATAAATGTATTGATTGTGGTTTATGTTTTTCATGTTGTCCCAGATCTTTCTTCCCAAAATCGTTAAAAAGAATTAAAGATGAAACGGATTCAAAACCAAAGTTCTCAGAACAACTAAATTATTACTATGAAATTTATTCCGCTCAAACTAATGACGAAAGAATAAAGAAGTTTGCCCAAGATGGAGGAATTATTACATCTTTACTCAAAGCGGCTTTTCGAGAAAAAATTATAGATGCTACAATCGCGGTAACCGTTTCAGACGAACCACATAGACCACTACCAGTGATCATCGATCGTGAGGATGAGTTATTAAGAACGGCCGGTACAAAATATACTAACTCTCCTTCTCTGAAAATTTTACACTTATCAAAGGATTATAATAACATAGCGGTAGTTGGCACACCATGTATGATGGAAGCACTAAAAAAAATATCTTTTATTCCCCTTAATAAACCATTTTACCAAAATATCACTCTTAAGATTGGCCTTTTTTGCATGGAATCGTTTGATTATGATCAGATAAAAAAACTCTTGGAACGTGAATTCAAGATACCACTAAAGGGAGTAAGAAAAATGGATATTGATAAAGGACGATTCTATATATTTCATAAAGATGGGTCAGTTTTTACTACACTTGTTAAACATATTAACAAATACAGTAGGTCGGGATGTTTTTTCTGTGATGATCTCACCTCAGAACAAGCAGATATTTCTGTAGGTTCTATTGGTTCAAAAACAGGATGGTCTTCTG
>JAHLWT010000065.1 GCA_019057775.1 Promethearchaeota archaeon | reverse complement strand
GATTAATTCAAAATTTCAAATTTGTCCCGTAGGGACAATATGGTAATAGCCAGGGGCGAAGCCCCTGGTAATAAAGAATATAAGCAAGAAATCCCCGACTGCCGGCATTGATCTGAGGGAAACTGATGATTTCGGGGATTTGTGCCACAAGCCAATTAGAATTAAACACTTAGATACCAAGGTTAAGACCCTAAGGGTTTCTCTCTTGCAGTATGTTTTTAAAACCACCAGTAAAAAACGACTCAGAGAGTCGTTCTACAACTACTACAATAATCGAACACCGATGTCCCGTAGGGATCCCTTTGGGGGTGTTCAATTGCAATTTTTTTTGATGCTTTTCTTATTGTTTGACTAAAAACAAACACTTGATGCTTCTCTCCTCTTAATCCGTCCGACTGGAGCGGTCGGACGGGCCTCACCCGAAAACATTGGATCGACTGTACGGTTCCTTGCCCCGGAGGGGCTAAACAACAATAGCCAGGGGCGAAGCCCCTGGTAACAAGGCAGATAGCAAAAAATCCCCGACTACAAACGTTGATCGAAGGAAAATCGTTGATGCCGGGGATAGATACCGGAAGTCGATTAGAAATAAGGTAAAAATCCCCTAGAGTTTCTCTCTTGCAGCAGGTTTTTAAAACCACCAGTAAAAAACGACTCTTCCAAAGGAATGCCTCGGCAGGAGAGTCGTTCTACAGTAAAACGACTTTCCAAAGTCGTTTGTGCAGCGTGTTTTCTACCACACCCTCCCTCTTTCAGGCAATTGCCATGTTAATCCAAATATTCATTTGAAATTGACTTAAAGTATTCACAGTGTCAGGTGGAAACACCTGACAACATTTTAAAAATTAAAATTTCTTTTACTCGTCGAACGACTGCATTCGTTCGACGAGTTGATAAAACCAAAAATATACTCTACTTTTGTCTCCGGATAAAACATTTATAAATAAACGATGAACCAGACTGTTGCACATACTTTTCATATACCGGTAATGGGAATTGGTTTTACAATTGATACTCCTGTAAAAGTAGCCCAGTATGGGATTTCATCGGTAATATCACTGGTTGATGATCTGCTTATGGAAAAAATGAGGGAGTTTCATAGTCTGAAACTTAATATTCCTTTTGAAGCCATTTCGAACAAAATAGAAGATTCCAGGGCAAAAAGAATAACCGCATACTTAAACCTTATTAATATAATAGTTAAAGAAAAATTTGAAGAGCTTAAAAACTCTGCTCTTGAAAAGGGTGGCGAATTGAAAAAACATTTGGAAATGCTGCCTGCTTATTCCAAACTAATTCAGGAATACAATAAAATAATACAAGGCAGCGACCGTGTGAAAAAAATACAAAATTGGCTAAAAGAGAATTTGTCAATTGGTTCAATAGACGTGAACATCATGACAAAACTTGATAAGACCAATTATAATGGAAAAAATGAAGAGCTTCCTTCCGAATACAATGATGCACACGCTGCTTTACGGGGTTTTGCTTTAAGCGATCTGGAATCATCCATAATTTTCTCTGCGGGAATGAACCCGAGATTATATGGTTATATTGAAAATTTTGATGATTTTTATCCTGATGAAAAAGGGTTCTTAAAAAAGAAAATCATATTAAAGGTAAGCGATTACAGGTCGGCTATCATTCAGGGAAAATTTCTGGCAAAAAAAGGATTGTGGGTCTCGGAATATCGGATTGAGTCGAGCTTAAACTGTGGCGGACATACTTTTGTTTCTGATGGTTATCTTCTTGGACCTATTTTAGAAGAATTTAAAAAGAATAGAGAGACACTTATTCAAACCACTCACGAAATTCTTGTTCAAGCGCTTAAAAATAAAAACCGTCCTTATACGGAAACTCCACTGAAAATAAAAATTACAACTCAGGGAGGTATTGGAACCGCTGAAGAACATCAATTTCTTATTGATTATTATAAGGTCGATGGGGTTGGCTGGGCTACTCCTTTTCTTGTGGTACCAGAGGTTACAAATGTTGACAATAATACAATTGATTTATTATGCAAGGTAAAGGAAGAAGATCTATATTTGAGTGACATTTCTCCTATGGGTATTCCCTTTAGAAGTGTGAAAGGGAACACAAAAGACATTAAAAAACAGCAATTAATAGAAAAAGGGAAACCGGGAAGTTCTTGTCCCAAAAAACTTCTGACTTTCAATTCGGAATTCACGAATAAGCCAATTTGTACCGCTTCGTTCCGGTATCAAAATTTAAAGCGTAAAGAATTGGAAACAAAAAATTTAAGTCCGGATGAGTTTAACAAAAAATATGATGAAATTGTTGATAAATCATGTATTTGTGTTGGTCTTGGAACTTCAGCCTTGTTAGCAAACGGTCTTGATACAAAAGTTGAAGGTAAAGGTGTGTCTGTATGTCCAGGTCCCAATATGGCATACTTTTCAAAAAATGTATCATTAAGGAATATGGTAGATCATATATACGGAAAGGCTAATATTCTGGACAGCAAAAACAGACCGAATATGTTCATTAAAGAGATCGTCATGTATATTGACTATTTGAAAAACAAGATAAATAAAACTCAAAAACCGCTTACCGATAAACAAATAAAGTACTTTGATACTTTCAAAAACAATTTAATGAATGGCATAGAGTATTACAGGGAACTTACTTCAAACATCAGGATAAAATACCGGAACATTAAGGCTGATATAACAAAAGAACTTCAAAGAATAGAAGAAAAATTGAGTAATATTGATATGTAGTCAGGATGTTGGGGATTCGAACTCAGTGAACGGAGTGAACGATCTCATGAGCGGGTTGTGCGCCTGCATGTGTGTAGCGAATAATTCCTCCGGGTTCACATAGAAATAAAGCGACTTTCAGCGTTTTTTAGCTGTTGGTCGCTTTTCTATTTGATACACGATTTGATACGTTTTTGGTTTCATAATTGCTACCTTTTTGCTACCCAAATGAAAAATATTTGATAATTGACTGAAAATAAACATTTAAAAAAAAGGTGGTAATTCTAGTACAAGTTAGTCACTGGCATTATCAACAATTATTTCATTTGATTTATTACTGTTTATTGGTGAAATAAGTATAATCTTATTAAAGATAGTTTTTAATATAGGTGCATTATTCAGTTGTTCGACATCAATACTTTCTAATTGATATCCAATATAATCTACTAATATAAGCCACCATGTTCTGTACTTTTGATGGAATGATTGGATCTTTTCTTCCTTCTCTTTAAGGACAATTTTAATATTCTTATAAATTTCAGAAACTATAACACCACCTGTATCAAAATTATGAATTGCACCAATTGAAATTGATTTACTAAATTTTAATTTTGATAGATAAAGTTTTAATTGAAGGTTATTATTAATATTTAAAACTAGCTCATTCTCTAATAACGGAATATTATCCTCAAATTTTGATTTTATTTGTTTTATAAGCTTGGAGTCTACTTTTAATGGTCTTTTAAAATATACAGTTACAAGAATTGATCTATCGAAATAGTTTATTTCAAGAATAATTATTGCAACTAACGTTTAGATATAAATACTGGCGGGTATTTTTTTGCACTTTTCTTTCAGGTTGCACTGTTGTTTATTACTTGTAATCTGTTTCATA
>JAHLWT010000064.1 GCA_019057775.1 Promethearchaeota archaeon | reverse complement strand
GGTAGATATGTTACTCATGATGTCATAGTAAGAATTTGGGCGGAAGAATATGCTAGATATGGAAACAATCTCAATAAGTATCTTTACAGCTTATATAGATCAAGAGAGAATTAACATGTGTGTATATTATTTTCTTGCTTTAAAAAGCCCTGAAATTCCAGTGATTGTAAATTTTTTATCAGTATCAATAATAGATTGAATTGCATTTTGAATATCCGCTTCCTTCAATTGAAAATCGGGATACTTTTCTTTTGGGAACATTGATTTGATGTATGTTAATAAGGGGGTAACTTCGGAGATTTCCACCGAATTAATGTATTCATAACAATCAATCTTTGAAAAGTAGGGTTCTAAGATTTCTCGCCCTGTTTCTATATAAAAATCATTAAAATATTTTTGTCGATCCCGTTTATGAAGATTAAATCTTGAGAGGAAAGAATTTAATTCTGCCATGTGTTGAACACTGAAGGTTGTGGAGATAAAACAACCATTCCGTTTTAATGTTCGGCTAATTTCGGATAATGCTTTCGATAAATCAGGAACATGAAAAAGCATATGGCTTGCAACAACCAGATCAAATGTGTGTTCCGGATATGGAATTTTTTCAGCATTTATATTTTCGAATTTTATGTTTAGGTCGATTCCCTTTAAGTTCATTTTAGCATTATCGAGCATTCTTTCGGAAAAATCAGATAAAATGATTTTACATGTATTAGGCACCTGATTATAGTTATCAGCCCATAATTTACCCGTTCCGCAACCGAGTTCAAGAATTTGTTCATGCTCTTTAAGTTTTAGATGGGAAAATATCCATTTAGTGAGTGATTGTGGGTTTAATCCAAATTTCCATAAATTTATTCTGTCATTTAGAAGGTTTGGGGTATTATATTGAATTTTTGCGTAATTTCTTATATATCGATTACCCATCTTTCATCCAACTCGTGAGATAATTAAGGTAGATAGCAAATTATTTTAATCAATTGGAGCAGATTTTTTGAATGTATTCACAGTTTCTATTGAGCATTATTACCATCTATCATAATTTAATAGATAATAGTGAGTAATAATCTTTCCCTTTGAGAATAAATCCCTTGATAAATGGGATTTAAAAGAATTAAAACAAAAATAAAATTAACCGAAATGTATGGAATTATGCGACTAGTCAATAGGATTACAAGTGGAACTTGGATTCATGTCGTAGTGATTAAAAGCGGAGATGAAATCAGATTTTATAAGAATGGCTCGACATAGACAATGAAAAATTTGCTACATTTATAGAGAACGACAAGTGAAATAGGAGAAAAACTAATTCGATTTATTAAAGTTTATTTCTTTTTTGCATGTTCATCAACTTTCATTTTTTCCCTTTCATCCTTAAATGGTTTCACAGGCTTTGAATAATCGATTGGCACCTCACAAAACCAACATACATTTTCCAAATTAGATAATGCTCGAGCACAATTTTCACAATAATTAGCACCACATTTACAAATGTATGAAAAACCAAACACTTCACCCCTACAAACTAAGCAAATTTTCTTTTCCTTATGAATTGCTACTTTATCTTCAATAATTTGAGTTTTTACCATCGCAAGACTTCGATGCATCCGTTCCATTTGGTCACTTATCTGTGCTAATTTAAACCTCTCACTTAAAGGTGCTTCAGAATCCTCTAATTGTTCCCATAATTCTAAACGGTCAATTAAATTCTTGTGTTCGCTTGAAATTTCCAGTGCTAATTTATTAAGATTATGTCTTTCGGCTATCTGTTGAGCTTGCGTTAGAAATCGTCTAGATTTTTTCACATCGAAAGATAATAACGCTAACTTAGCTTGGAAAAGATAGGTCTCAGCTTGAATCCGGTGTGATTGGATTTTTTCAGCAATGCTCAATAAGTGTGTAATCAGAGGTTCTAACTCATTTATTATTTCTATATTGCTTGTTAACCGAAATTCATATAATAAGATATCACATAGATTAACCAGAGCTGTACGTGTGAGGTCTAAATCAAAAACATCCTCCCCAATAAGCTTTTTTAAAATTTTCTCGGCTTTAGCCACATCGCGAAATCGGGAGCTTGATTTTAATATAAAAGCTTTACCTAGACGATAACAGATCTCAAACTCTTTCTCTTCTACTTGACTGTTCACTTCTTCCAAATGTTTGAAATATTTTTTTGCTTGCTCACGGTCGCCCTTTTTAAGGTTAATTGTAATAGCTCTGAGGAGTCTCTCTGCCCCCCATAAATCATTTTCATCCGCAGTAAATGTAGTAAAGCTCTTTTCAATATATTTTGCTGCTTGATTAATATCATCGGTAAAAGCTTCATAAATCACTGCCATATTGGTTAATACGGTACTTAATCTTGCTTTATTGCCAAGCTTTTCGTAAGTTGCTAAGCACTCTTCATAAATCTTAAGTGCCCTCTCCCACTCTCCTTTGAAGGTAAAAGTTATTGCTAAATTGTTTAGACACTGAGCAATTGTGAACTTATTTTTACTTTCTTTAGCAACAGCTACCCCTTTTTTTACATATTTGAACGCTAAGTCCAACTCACCTTTTTTTGACCCATAAATATAGGCAATAGATCTTAGAGCAAGAGCATTTATTCTTTTGAGATCTGTTTTTTCTCCCAATTCTGAACTCTGCTTAAAGTATTTTAAACCAAAATCGATCTCAACTTTATGCTCATAAAAATATCCTTTAATTAATGCTATGGAAGCCTCTCTTTTCATACGTTTTGAAGATAAAACTTGTGTAAGATTTTTAAGTAGTTCTTCTCCTTGAATAATTACATCAAGAGCTTCATCGAGCTTTCCAAGCCGTACTGAGGAATAAGCCATGAAAAAGAAGCAATCAACGGATTGAAGAATTTTTCCAAGCTTCAAACTCTCCTTAGATGTTTGTTCGGCGAGTGTTAGACTTTCTCTAAATCGACCTTGTTGAAATAAAAGGTCAGTCCTGAGAAGTTGACTTGATATTTTATCGTGAAGAGTAAGTCCCTCCTTTTTCTCGAAATTGTTTAATAGCTCGTGAGCTTCATTTACTTTTGCATCATCAATGAGTTTTTCCGCTAGAGCTAGTTCTTCAAGTGTATCTTCTTTTCTGGATATTTTTTCGCTCATGGAAAATACTAGGTCTGGAATATTATTCTTCGAATATAATATGTAATATGATTATAAATTATATTAATGTACTTAGATGTCAAACGATACTAAAAGAATGATTAAAAAATCGATGGTTCTTCTCTCATGAAAAGGTCTAAATAAGTCTGTTTTTAAGGGATTAATAATTCAGCATGTAAAAAATCAAATTCACTAACTGTAATTCGTTCAATTAACCCCCACATCCAAGTATTCTCGTCATATATGGCTATACTATACCATGCTGGAATAAAAATGCCAATAATAGAAAGAATTCCTCCAATTAAAGGTAATAACCGATAATATTTTTTGATCTTTGTCAAAATTTTAGCACTCAAATTATTTGAATATTAATAATAAACGTATATAGGTATTTATTGTAAATTATTGCTTAATATTTTCAAATCTGATGTTATTTAAGAATTAATCCCTTGATAGATGGGGTTTAAAATATTTAGCTTAAAATTAATATTA
>JAHLWT010000063.1 GCA_019057775.1 Promethearchaeota archaeon | reverse complement strand
AATAATATGTTTTATGAAGAGTAGTTTATATCTTATAACTAACAACTAATAACTTATAACTTTTAGACAAAATAATCCAAAATCATGGCTCATATCCTTATAATTGATGATGATAAAGATTTCAGGCAAATGCTGCATGAGATGCTTGAAAGAGAGGGGTACTCCGTCTCAAGTGCAAGCGATGGCAATGAAGGGATAAAACTTTTAAGAAACAAATCGGCCGATCTGGTAATAACCGATATCATTATGCCCGAAAAAGAAGGGCTTGAAACAATCCTTACTTTACGACAAGATTATCCGAGTGTTAAAATATTTGCTATATCTGGTGGAGGTCGCACACATCCCGGCAACTACTTAATTACCGCAAAACATTTTGGCGCTATGAAAACCTTTACGAAGCCCTTTAATAAAAATGAATTATTAGGAGCTATCCGGGATGTTATTTGACAATTAGTTCCCTGACATACCTTCCAATGCTTAGGCAAGCAGTTAGTCCAGGTGACTCTATGCCAATTAAATTGACCAACCCGGGAAAACCTTTATCCGATTCTTCGTTAATGATGAAATCACGTACCGGGTCACCAGGTTTCTGTAACTTGGGACGTATACCTGCCTGGTCAGGATTCAGGTCTACCGGTTCCAGGAAAGGCAAAAACCGTTTTGCAAAATAGTAGAAGTGTTCTTTATGACCAGGATCTACAGAGTAATCATAGCTTCCCTTGCCAATGTAAAGGGCATTTGGACCCAGTCTTAACCTGCCATCCAATTCAACAGTGGCATGGATCCCCAAACCGACCGTATTCTTTTCGGGTACAGTATAAACCAATCGTTTAATAAACTTGCTTTTTCCTCTGCCAACACCAAAATATTCCCCTTTCCAGAAAAAAACTTCATATTTCGTTTCGTTTATACCTATCGACCGGGCAATATTCAAAGCATCCAGTCCGGCAGAGTTTACCAATTTTTGTGTAGTAAACGAAAATTTCTCTCCGTCAGAATCCAATAGCTGAATTTCAAAACCTTCCTTTAATACTTTGGTGTGAATTACTTTAGCCCCATATACAAACTGAACACCCTGATTAACTGCATCGGTTTCCAGTTGCTTCATCAAACCATGCGTATCGATAATCCCTGTTGAAGGAAAATAAATCGCTTTTTCAGCCCGTAAATGAGGTTCTAATCTTTCTATTTCAGGTTTATCTATAATGTATGCGTCAAGCACACCGTTTTTCCTTGACTGTTCTAAAATACCTGGCAATTGTGCACATTCAGACAAGTCAACTGCAAGTATCAACTTACCGCATTTCTTGTACGCTACATTCTTTTCTTCACAAAAACGATAAATGAGTTCTCTGCCTTCCACACATAACCTGGCCTTGAGTGATCCTTCCGGATAATAAACCCCGGAATGAATCACTTCACTGTTCCTGCTGCTGATTTCCTGGCCAAACTTCTTATTTTTTTCAATGACAAATACCGAACTTTGTTCTTTTGATAATTCAGCGGCAATAGCCAAACCAACCACTCCTGCACCGATTATGGTAATATTTGCGTCCATCTTTTGAAACAGTATTTAACCGTGCCACTGTTCCAACCGTGGCACGGGTTTCAAAGTTAACACTAATGTCAAAGATAACAAGCAATACGTTTAGCCGTGTCACGGTTTTCCGCTTGCATCCCCCGCGTCATTAAAGATAATACTAATGTTAGATATAATTGGTAAAAATGTTAAGCCGTGTCACGGTTCCAACCCGTGGCACGGCTATATAAAAAAAAAATACTATCTTAAAGACCATAACTAATATCAAAATAGACCACCATGTACTTCGAGAATGATTATGTATACCATATTTACAATAGAGGCAATAACCGACAGAAAATATTCTTTAATGATAAAAATTACATATTCTTTCTGAAAAAAATTCAGAAATATATTATTCCAAATTGTGAATTGCTTGCCTATTGCTTAATGCCCAATCATTTTCATTTCCTTATTCAAGCCAATGATTCAACTGTTAAGGCTGTTAAAAAAGCCGGAATAGAACTAAATATATTCAGTGAATCAATTCGAATATTGTTAAGTTCCTATACCCAAGCTATCAATAAACAAGAAACAAGAACCGGATCACTTTTTACTCAAAATACAATAGCCAAGAGTCTAAATTATTTTCCTTCAAAAGTTGATTATGGAATGATTTGCTTTAACTATATTCACCAAAATCCAATGCAAGGAGGACTAGTCGATAGATTGGAAGATTGGCCATACTATTCATTCAGGGAATATACAGGATTAAAAGTAGAAAAACTATGTAATCAGCATATTGCTGAAGAACTTCTGGACTTGGATCTTGCTGAATTATATGTACAATCTTATTCGATGATTGATGAGAAAAACTTAAAACATATTTGGTAATATTAGCCGTGTCACGGTTTCAAACCGTGGCACGGCTATTTAAAAAAAATATTATGACTGAAATTGAAAAACTCGACAAAATCGCCATCAACGTAAAATCCCGTAAACTTCTGTTGAAACTCCTAAACGAAAATCCTAAACTCGATGAGATTATCAGGAATTCAAACAATGAAACAGAAGCTTTGGTGGGTATGAAAAACTGGATATTGGATGAACTAAAATCCAGACCTGACACATTTAAGTTTTATAAATCGAAACATCCCAGTCGTGACACTTTCGAGAAACTTGAATGGAGGGAATATGCCTACATCAGGATTTTGGACTATATCGACAATGCAGCGAGTGAATATGCTGATCTGAATCTGCGCGGAGAAATTGCAGTAAGTAATCCGATCAAGCTGATCTGGTTAGCCGCAACCCACGGAACCGGAGGCGCTAAACCCGACTTTTTTGAGGATATGATCCGGCTTTTCCGGCAATTGACCGGAAAAACCAAACTGGAAATCCCTGATACGAAAAAAGTTGAAGAATGGATGGAACGTTATCCATCCGGTTTAGATACCCGTATTGTCGAACTCCGGAATGAAAATAAAGAACGAATTCTTTCAATAATCATAAATAAAATTGATACAGGTGAAAAAAAGGATCCAAGGTATAAATTTAGTCCGGGGATGACGGCACAAAAGAAACTCCAGTTGGCTTACGAATGGTGGAATGAAAGTTTGTTTCACCTTCGCTTTGCCATTCGAACACCAGAGCATCTGAATGAAATGCTTGGTAATTCACTGGATCCGGACACCATGAAAATCCTGAAAGATGCTGAAGCAGCAGGGATTCCTTTCTTTGTAAACCCGTACTATCTATCACTACTACACGTCAGGGTGCCTTACTTTGCTACAGGAGCGGATCTTGCCATCCGGGATTATGTAATTTACAGCAGTAAGTTGGTGAAAGAATTTGGACATATTGTGGCCTGGGAAAAAGAGGATCTGGTGGAGCCAGGTAAGCCCAATGCTGCAGGATGGCTTCTGCCATCCCATCATAACGTACACCGCCGGTACCCTGAAGTAGCCATACTTATCCCTGATACCGTGGGACGGGCTTGTGGCGGGCTTTGTGCATCATGCCAGAGAATGTACGACTTCCAGAGAGGTAATCTGAATTTTAATTTAAATAAATTGAAACCAGGGGAAAAATGGCCTGATAAATTAACC
The DNA here is from genome assembly GCA_019057775.1 of Promethearchaeota archaeon. The sequence goes on along the minus strand of JAHLWT010000063.1, from coordinate 10,323 downwards.
CGCCTTCTGGGTTATTTCGAAAAAGATTCACAATTACGCGATATCCTGGTTACAGGTGGTGATGCCCTGATGAGCTCAGATAAATCCTTACAAAAAATATTTGACGGTATTTATGAAATGGCTGTAAGAAAAAAGAAAATGAATGAAAAAAGACCAGATAATGAAAAACATGCCGAAATTCTCAGGGTAAGGCTTGGTACACGCTTGCCGGCATATTTACCTCAACGCATCACTTCGGAGCTTTCAAAAATCCTGACTGAATTTAAAAGCAAAGCTTCACAAATTGGAATTAAACAATTTATTATTCAGACACATTTTGAATCTCCCATGGAAATAACTCCGGAAACACGAAAGGGGATACAGAAACTTATTTCGGCAGGCTGGACTGTAACCAATCAGCATGTTCTGACAACAGCAAGTTCAAGAAGGGGCCATACCGCAAAACTACGACAGGCTTTGAATGATGTTGGCGTGCTTCCTTACTATACCTTTAGTGTTAAAGGATATATGGAAAACAGCCACAATTTTGCTACAAACGCAAGAGCTGTGCAGGAACAAATGGAAGAAAAGCGTATTGGTCAGATCTCGCCTGAATATTACGATAACATAAGAAATTTCCCACTGGAGGCTGAAATGATGGCAGAGAATATTGAGGCCCTGAGAAGATTTGCAAAACTTCCGTTCCTTGCAACCGACAGGAATGTGTTAAATCTTCCGGGAGTTGGTAAGAGTTTGACATACAGAGTTATTGGAATTACAAGATATGGAAGAAGAATTCTTGAATTCGACCACGATAACACCAGGGAACATAGCCCGATTATCCATAAAATGGGCAAAGTAATTATCATTGAATCCAAATCAATAAGTGAATACTTACGACAACTGGATGAAATGGGAGAGGATATTACGGAATATGAAGGGATCTATGGCTATTCAATCGGGCAAACCGAACCGAGAATACCAATTTACGAATATCCTGAATACGATTATAATGTTACTTCTGAATTAACTAACCTTGAGCTAAACTGAAAATCACTGAAAAAAAATGTAAAATTTTGAATTCAAATTAATATGTCAGCAAAACAAGTTTTTCTAATTGCTACCATTATATTTTTTCATATTTATTCCGGACAACCACAAACAATGTATGGTAGTACACCTTTGGTAAATACGTATTCAATTGTAGCAAGGGATCCTGATACCGGAGATATGGGTGTAGCTGTCCAATCACACTGGTTCTCTGTAGGAACTATTGTTTCATGGGGAGAAGCTGGTATTGGAGTTATTGCAACCCAGTCGTTTGTAAATGTATCATTCGGATTAAGGGGGTTGGAATTATTAAGATCCGGTCTAAGTCCCCGGGAGGCCTTAGATCAATTATTATCAACCGATGAGGGAAAAGATGTTCGGCAGGTCGCTATATTGGATTCAAAAGGCAGAATAGCCGTGTTTACCGGTGAAAAATGTATTCCGGAAGCCGGACATATATCAGGAGATAATTTTTCTGCCCAGGCTAATATGATGCTAAATGATAAAGTTTGGCCGGCAATGGCAAAGGCATTCGAAACAACAAAAGGCCCGTTGGCTGAAAGAATGCTTGCAGCTCTTAAAGCTGCTGAGGAAGCCGGAGGAGACATACGTGGAAAACAATCAGCTGCGTTACTCGTGGTAAGAGGTAAATCGACGGGAAAACCATGGGAAGACCGTCTTATCGATATCCAGATTGCCGATCACCCTGAACCCTTAAAAGAGTTGGAAAGAATTTTTAAAGTCCACAGGGCCTATGAAAAAATGAATAACGGAGATCTGGCAGTTGAAAGGGGAGACTTTGAAACTGCCTTGAAAGAGTACTCAGCGGCTGAAGATATGTTTCCGGAAAATTTAGAAATGAAATACTGGCATGCTGTTTCTCTAGTGAATATGAACAGAATCGATGATGCAGTATCTCTGTTTAAAGAAGTATTTGCTAAAGATCCAAATTGGAAAATACTAACACCAAGACTAATTAACGTGGGCTTGCTTAAAATAAATAAAAGCGATCTTAATAAACTTCTGGAGTAGTAATACTGCATTCTGCATTTTTCATGTCATGAGATTGATTTTAACAATATGTTTTTTTCTGCTTCTGGGTTATGCATTTGCACAAAGTACGGCAATTGTTACAGGAAAAATAACGGATTCCAAAACCAGGGAATCTCTGGCAGGTGCTACTATTTACGTCGACAAAAGCACCGGGGTTACTTCAGATAAAAAAGGTAACTATCGGATAAGAGTAGATGGTGAACAAATTATCCTGCATTTCCAGTATATCGGTTACAAACCAGAAAGCCAATCCGTTAATGTAATTCCCGGTGATACAATAACACTCAACATCTCACTTGAATTCAATATTAATGTATTAAATGAAATCGTCGTTAGCGCCGGAAAGTTTGAACAAAAATTATCGGATGTAACGGTGTCCATGGAGGTGATCAAACCCAGAAGGATCATCAATACCAATGCTACTTCTATGGAAATGATTATAAATCAAATACCCGGGATTGATATACTCGACGGACAGCCGAATATCAGGGGGGGCAGTGGATATAGTTATGGTGCAGGCAGCCGTGTCCTGGTACTTGTCGATGATCTTCCCATCCTCTCACCGGATGCAGGTGACGTAAAATGGAACTTCTTACCGGTGGAAAACATTTCCCAGGTCGAGATCATTAAAGGTGCATCATCCGTATTGTATGGTTCTTCGGCATTAAGCGGAGTGATCAATATCCGTACTGCCTTTCCGCAGGTTGAACCAAAAACAAATATCACAGGTTTCAGTAGTATATACATGAATCCTAACCGGAAAGAATTGGTTTGGTGGGATAAACCGCCAATAATTTTTGGCACTCATTTCCTGCACACAAGAAAAATAAAAAACCTTGATATGGTAATCGGAGGAAATCTCTTTAAAGATCCGGGTTACAGGGAGCATGAATATGACCGATGGGGCAGGGGTAATGTAAACCTTAAATACTTTGATAAGAAAGTTAACGGGCTGATATATGGAGTTAATACCAATATCATGTTTCAGGATAAAAGCGATTTCTTAATCTGGCAGAACGCTGATTCCGGAGCCTACAGGCAAAACCCTGAAGGTGTTTCTGAACTCTCCGGTTTCCGGATGAAACTTGATCCTTATATATCCTATTACAATAACAAAGGAGGGAATCACAGCCTGAAAACCAGGTTCTTCAGAATACGAAACAAATTCATTGAGGCAACCGATAAAGACAATTTTTCAAGCCTATATTATGCCGAATATAAATATCAGAAAAAGTTTAATAACAATCTGAACTGGACTATCGGTGTTTCAGGAATGTACTCTTCAATCACTGCTAATCTTTATGGGGATCATAATAGTTCAAACCTGGCAGTTTTTTCACAAGTTGATCACAAGATTTTTAAGAAACTTAAAATCTCAGTTGGAATGCGAATGGAGGCATTTAGACTGGATGATTCAACCACCAGTTCAAAACCAATCCTGAGAACAGGTCTGAATTATCAAATAGGGAAGTATTCCTACCTCAGAGCGTCTTTTGGTCAGGGATACCGGTTCCCTTCAGTAGCTGAAAAATTCACAGCAACCCAGGTTGGTGCTTTGAATATCTTTCCGAATCCCGGCCTGGAATCTGAAACCGGCTGGAACGCTGAAATAGGACTAAAACAAGGCGTAAGGATTGGAGATTGGAAGGGCTATGTGGATTTTGCAGGATTCTGGACCGAATATCAGGACATGATTGAATTTACTTTCGGAGTTTATGCACCCGATTCAGTTCCCTATCCAACATTCGAACATATTGGGTTTAAATCCATGAATATTGGAAAGGCAAGAATTCGGGGGATTGAAATAAACCTGAATGGAACAGGTAAATTGCTTGGTGTTCAAACCGATATTCTTGCAGGTTATAACTATCTGCATGCAGTAAATCTTTCATACGATTATTCTGATACAACCGGTGTACAGGGCAGCGACTTCCTGAAATACCGCTACCGCCACTCCGTAAAGGGTGATATTGAATTTACTTATAAAAAGGTGTCTTTCGGACTTACCCTGGTTTATCACAGTTTTATGGAAAATATCGATCAGGTTTTTCTCGACCCGTTCGTCGGAAGTATGATTTTACCTGGGTTTGCCGATTACTGGAAAGAAAATAATAAAGCCTACGTAGTTCTTGACAACAGATTATCATACCAGTTTAACAATCATTCAAAACTCGCCATTATAACAAAGAACATTTTCAACAAAGAGTATATGGCAAGACCTGGAGATATACGCCCTCCAAGAAACATAACACTTCAATTGTCTGTAAACTTTTAGTTAATGTGACTTGAAGGCCCTTTTAGGTCTGACTTAAAGTCAGGCCTTAACTGATTTACTTTACTTTTATAAGTCTTCCGGAATAAATCCTATGGCTGTTTGATATCGTATATAAATATGTACCCGATTTTAAATTTGATCCATCAAATCTGAATAAATTCTTGCCTTTTGAAGCATACAATTCTTCCTTATGTAATACCTGACCCACTAAACTAAATATCTTCAATTCCACAATACATGACTTTTCACAAAAACATCCTATCCGGGTATAATCAGAAAACGGATTAGGGCCTTTCTGAAATCCATAAAATCCGGTATAATTCAACGATTCTACATTTGATGTAGCATGAATGGTTATCGCCAGAGAGGTATCGTTTACCACCGTATCACCCGCGAGAATACCCCCCATAGCATTTATAAAAGGTATTACTGTGATCATGAGCGGGTATGTTCCTGTTTCTGTTGGTGTTCCCTGAATTATTGCACAATAGCCTGTATCCGGAAACATCTCCTTTGCACTTGCCTGATATGTAAGACCCGGAGGGAGATTAATGATTGTATCCAGTATAATCTTTTCAATGAAAAAATCATAACCTTCAATTTTTGTTGTTTTGGGAGGTAGAATAGTAACCGTATGTTCATAATTTACACCGACTGTTCCGTCAGGAAGCGAATCAGGACATATCTGACCTGGATCTCCGATATCCTCACAAGTTGTATCGGGAATACACTGGGAAAAAGAATAATCAGGGCTGAAGAAAATAATAACTACAACAAATATGAAAAGAATTGGTTTAATCACTTTACATGTATACATTCTTTCTGGATTGTAATATTTTTTTATAGGCATTAAAGACAGACTCAAATTAATTACTTTTACCTCACTCCAACCCTCTACTAAAAATAGGAGAGGGAGAAATAGGAAACCCCGAGGCAAAGCCTTGAGGGATTATTCTGTTAAAGGTAAAATAATTATTTCCTTTTGTCAAACAAAAAAAATATCAATTGTAACATTAATTAAATTAAATCGTTCAAATAATAAAGTATCAACCATAGTGAGGCTGAAATCTTTATCATATTGATTTTTGTCATATTGGAGTAGTAACAAATACGAATATACACTAAAACACACTAACACCAAAACACATTAACACTAAAACACCATAGCACTTTAACATGCTTTCCCTACTATTAATTTATATAAATTGATATCAATTTATTTTTAATGTATATTTGTCTAAAACCGAATAGAATGATTATTAAGAACAAGATCAAGCATCTATTAGTAAAAAAAAACAAGTTAACCTTTTGGTTCATATCGTTAAAAAGAAAAATTAATAAATGGATTTTACCTGTTATCATTTTATTTCTTTTCCTGTTTCCTGCCGGCTGTGAATTCTTCCGCGGATTTAAACTGGATGGCGAGTATGAGTTGTCAGGCGGACAATATTACGACGGGATTTTATATGACCTTAATACATTCCAGGGAACATTATCATTAAAAAAGAGCGCATATACTTTGTCGTATCAATTAACATTTACCAAGAAAGACGGACAAACGATTTCCGAATCAAAGGATGAAACCGGAAGTTTCAGTAATACCGCAGAATATCAGAAAAGTACGTACGGCCCATTAGGTAAATATTGGACAGGCATTATTTTATTCCAACCCGACTCATCATTAATACAAGACTCAGATACTACTGCCTGGCAAACTAATTATGAATATTATCCTTCCGATAAATCACTGGTACTGGATGCTTCCAAGGATTTTAACCAGAAAGGTTATTATACTATTCTGAATTGGGCAAGAAAATAGGGTTGTCTAATTCTGAATTTTACCTATCCCTGTAATGTAAATCGCCAACAAAAGGAAAATACCGCTAAACCAGTTTGCTAATCAAATATTGGCATTTGTGACATTCTTACCTCTTACTTCCCTTACGGAATGGTCTTAATAAGCCGGGGCTAGTACCAAAACTTCATTTCCAAATTATTTTTTTTTGCAATCCTGAAAAATTGCTATGAAATATTTGATTAACAAACTCATATTCCGTATATTTATAATTCAGGTTAATTTAGAAAATTTCAATAACATAAACAGATAATCACAACTTTCATATTTGTTAACCTCAAAAGAATAAGATCATGAAAAAAATCATTCCGTTCCTTTTGGGTTTTTTCCTTCTTTCTTTTATGGGTTGCCAGTAAAAAATCAACATTGAAGCCGAAAAAGAAGCCATAAAAGCAGTTATTACCGAAGAAACTTCTGCTTTTCTGGCTCAAGACCTTGTCCGCCTGTTGAAAACTTTGACTATGAATGAAAACTCTGTCTATATTCGAGTCGACAGCAAAGAGTACAAGGAAATGATTGGCTGGGATAAAATTTACCCGTATTTTAAAAAATGTGCCGCATCAGATTGGTCAGATTACAGCGATTACAAATTATCAAAAACAAACTGGTTTATTGAAGTTTTTGGTGAAGCTGCACTGGCTATTTATGATCAGACAATGAGATTCAAGCTTAAAGGCGAACCTATGGAAACTCATTCAAAAGAAATCAGGGTACTTGAAAAAATCAAAGGCGATTGGAAAGTCCAGATGGTGGAATGGATTGATATGTCTTCGTTTGAAGAAGGCGAAGTGAAAGAAAAAACGTTTTAATTTAAAACTTCCTTTCTTGTTATTATTGGGAATAAACCTTATCCAGTCTCATCAGGGGCTGAACCTCGCCTAAACGACCGGCAGGTTGGCAGCACAAGGTGTGCCCCAAAACGATCGCCTCACAAATTCTTTGGATTCAGCACATAAACAGAGTATCCAACCCTTAACGGTAATTTGGAGTTAACCAAAAAGTATCAAACCACCCCGGTCTGCTATTCGGCAGACCAGCAGACAACCTCTCCTTATCCAAGAAGGGAAATTTGTTGATTATTAATAAATGAAATTCTTTTATTCTTGCACCCGTTTAGCGAATAATTTTTCGCAAAATTTACTAAAATAATCACTTAGATAAGTGAAATTTTAGTAATAAATACTAATCAAGATTGTTTTTTTGCAAAAACCAATAAATAAACCTCCTTCACTTCAAAATAAAAAGGACTTTTAGTAAAACTCGCAATTTTCCTGAAATCCTTTGCGAAAAACCGTTTTACTTTCCTGTATTCTTCACTTAAATTTGTTAATGTTTATTAACCATGTCTGCTCTCAGCTATTTCAGGACAGGCTTAAAATTCATTAAACTATGGAAAACAAACAAAATTCCCGGTCATACACCGGGAAAAAACTATTCAGAATTTTACTGGTTGGAGTCCTGGCCTGGTTATACATTATGGCAGGAACCAGTAACGGACAGACCCCAAAAACTATTGCGGTATTAAACATTGATACTAAAGGACTGAACCTTGACCCGGTCGCCATGGGTAATCTGGTTCGCCTGGAACTGGAAAAAACCAATGTCTACAGTGTTTTAGATAAATATGATGTTGCATACATCGTTGAAAAAGAAGAATTAGACATCAGTAATTGTTATGGGAAAATATGTCTCCTTGAGGCAGCTAAGTCGCTGAATGTACATAAAATGCTTACGGGAAATGTAGAACGGTTCGGAGATAAAATTATCATAAGTTTACGATTAATTGATGTTGAATCCGCTTTAGTGGAGAAATCAGACGTAACTGAATATCAAAATCTTCAGGATGAAATACAAATCATGACAGAGATATCTGTTAAAAAGATTTTGGGTTTGGAAATTAACCCGAACCTGGTAAATCTTTTAGTGAATTACGAAGATCCTATTATCAGTACAAGGACAAATTTAAGATTAAATGGTCCCAGGATGGGTATTGCTTATATTACAGGTCAGAGGGCCGACAGGCTTATGGCTAAAACAAGTAAGGGAGGATATGATGGCTATCCGGTTCTGAGCCAGTTTGGATATCAATATGAAATCCAGTATTTAAGTGCGGGTAATTTCCAGGCCCTTGTGGAATTTCTTGGTATGTTAAGCGGTTTAGAACAACAATTGTTCAACCCCAGTCTGATCTTTATGAATGGATTCAGATGGGGCCAACGAGGTTGGGAAATAGCTTTTGGTCCTTCGGTAAGTATGAGAAAAACTGCAATGGGATTCTTTGATACAGATGCAATTATGGGCGGTGATGCAAACGACTGGTATCGGGAAAAAGAATGGTACGATAAATTCGGAGCTGATCCAACAGCAACTATGGACTATGAAATTGAAGAGGCAATGGATAGCAGGGGAGACTTGGTTGTTGGTACCGGCTGGGTATGGGCTATTGGTAAAACCTTTAAATCGGGATATCTGAATATACCTGTAAATGTTTATGTTAGCCCCAATAAAAAAGGATGGTATATTGGTCTTTCAATTGGTTTTAATGTAACCAAAACCAGGAGAATCCGGTAACCTAAAAAATCCTAAGGGTTTCTTCCTCAGGCTCCGTGAAATAGTAGCGAAGCCACTGCTGCGGAGCAGCATTTCACAGGGGCAGGGATGCTCGCCCGACCAAAGTCATTCGGGCAGGCCTATGGCACAAAACTCTTAGGGTTTTGCTTTTCGTCAGAGTTGACAAGACAGACTCTTTTGCAATTTTTGGCTTTTGAGTGTTTGTTCGTGTGAATTGCAAATGTGTATGTCTTTTTTTGAATAATCAAGAAAATTATCATGTATCATCTCCTTGATTTTATCATTTTTAACTTCACAGCTTCTTCTTCAAACTATTAATATTTCTTTTATAATCGAACTTTTCAAACATTCTGTAAAAACGCATTGTCCGAGCATACCGGTTGCTCCAAATATAATTACTTTCATAAAACTGCTATTATTTATATAATTGTTAGCTTACTTTTGATATTATCATTTGGTTTAGCTTGTTATACAGCGTAATTTATCTTTCAAATACAATTCTTTCAGTAAATCATTTTTTGGGTTTATATCTATCTCTGTCAGCAAAGAAATCCAATATCCATGTTCTGCTTTTGAATACTGCAGAATGTAATACACCATCGGGAATAAAGTATGAGTCTCCTCTTTTATGGGTTTTGGTTATGCCACCTATAGTAAGTTCCATTTCTCCTTCTATTACAATCCCCCATTGTGCATTATGTAAGTGTTCAGCAACTTTGCCTATAGGCTCAATCTCAAAAAATACTATCTGATGGTCTTTACTTTGTGAAATCCACCCTTTGACACCTTTGAAATTAATATTTGCTTCAGGCAGATTCATGATCATCTCTGGATAAAAGTGCTTCATATTTTCCTGGATTATTTATTATACCATATAACGGATGTGCAGTTTAAATTGAATTTACTGGCTTATTGTACTTTGCGCCTTTTCTTTTTTTATTTTATTGACTCAATTATTAATTAGACGGTTCTTTACAATCCTCTTTGTTAAGTCTCAAATCAAATGCCTGGTTTAATACATTCATTACTATATTTGGAATTTTGTTTTTTCTTTGATCCGCTTAGCGGGTAGATTTAGTTAGCGCACTAACTTGACCCATGATCAGTTATTGTTAGTCGGAGTCTCTCGTGCCCCGACTCCAGTTCAGAGTACGAGTAAAAAGCAAAATTCGTCTGACGAATTCAGTTCGTCCGACGAGTTAATAAAAAGAGAGAAAAACGACTTTTCCGAAGCTCAATCAGTAAAATTTTCTTTAACCTATTCAACAATTATAAAGAAAGCACCCCCACTATTACCCATGTAGCCCATCCGATTGCCATATGGATTACATTTTTTCCTTTTTCTTTACCTTTCCATAAAATGATTTATTATTAGTTAAGGTAACCACATCTCCGGCAAAAACCGGAATAGCAATTAAAATTGCCAAAATAATTGAAATAAGCTTTTTCATTTTTGAATATTTGACCTGAAAAATTCATGAATTCTATGAATTTTTCTGCTGACGTAGGAATAATCAATAGTTGAGAAGTCCTCAACTAT
>JAHLWT010000062.1 GCA_019057775.1 Promethearchaeota archaeon | reverse complement strand
TTTTATCTTTTTATAAATTTCTAACTAAGATCAACTTATACTTTTATTTAACAATTTATTCCTAACAAATACTGTTCAAACAGGTAATCCTCCAAAATAATTACTAAGAATATCAGGAAGACAACTACGATTCAATCTTCACTTAAGCCCAAAGAAACCTTTGATTGATCCTAAATCTTTTTAGGGAATAGGACAATTTAAGGGTTGGAAAGGTATAACAAGATTTTCAATAATGGTAAGTCAAACCAAAATCAAATCCGGACTTTTCTTAACACATTAGTAATGAATTAAATACTCAATATAGAGATAAGCCTTTTTATTTATCCCTTCTTACTTGGATTGATAATCGCAATAATATCACAATGCTATAATCTTTTTTGAATTTACTCTCTAATTCGTAACGTATGATATTGAATGATCTTAAAACTAAGGTAGAAGGGAGATTTTTTAAAGAGGTTATAATTGAAGATGACGATGATGGTAATATTGTCTATGTATTTCCAGATACTAAAGAATTTTTATCAGTAATTAGGAGAAATACTCTTAAAAAGGCATTGAGAGTTGAATAAAATTCTCATCATTATGATATGGTCTAATTACACTGAAAAAATGTTGTTTTTTTGTCATTTTTAATTTGAAATAATAAAAACTTTTATTGTTACTTTTTCTATTGTATATTATTAAAATTTCTTAGAAAAGTGGAGAATTTTGAGCGTAAATAAAAAAAAGAAGCTATTGATTTTATGCATTTTATGCATTTATCTCTATTTTGGATTGATAACTATTCAATATCTTGATGTTAGTAATCACATTGGCAATTTTAAAAATAAAGAAAACTTAAAAATGGCTGGATATTGGGAAATTTCGCCATTTATAATTGATGATACAGGTGATGGTAATTATACTTGGGCAGAAGTGGAATTGGAACCATGGTGTGAGGGAAATGGAACTCAAAATGATCCCTATATTATCAAAAATATTAAAATTAATGGTAGTGCTACACATAATTGTATAGAAATTAGAAACTCAAAAAAATATTTTAAGATAAGTAATTGTACAGTCTATAACTCTGGAACAGATAATTATGACGGGGGTATTAAATTTGTTAATGTAACTAACGGAATGATTTTTAATAATACCTGTTCGAATAATGGGAATGCTGGAATACTTTTAATGACAGGCAGCAATAACAATACAATAATCAACAATACTTTTTATGAAAATATAGACGCAGGAATATATTTATACGATGATTGTAGTAACAATTCGATAGTGTATAACAAAATTAAGAAATGCTATTACGGAATCTATTTATCTGGGGATAGTAATGATAACACTATATCATTAAATAATATAACTAGTGGTATTAGTTATTATGGAATTAGGATTAGTAGCGATGACAATATATTAATAAATAATAGAATAAACGATTGTGGTTATTATGGTATATATCTAGCGTTTGGCACGAATGGTGAGTTATCTGGAAATAAAATGAAAAATTGTGGCATAATGCTTCAAGGAGGGCAGACATCAGTCAATTCATATACAATTTCTACAAACAATACAGTAAATGGAAAACCTGTTTATTACTATGTTGATGAAATTGGATTGGATAAGCACAATTTTACTAATGCAGGGCAAATATTATTAGTTAATTGTAGCAATTCTTATATCTCTGATTTAAATTTATCAAAGGGATCCTGTGGATTAGGATTATTTTATAGTTCTGATAATACGTTTAAGAATAATACTCTAAATGATAATACTCGATTTGGATTTTATGTGTATTATTACTGCACTAATAATTCATTCACAAATAATACAATGAACAATAATTATTTTGGAATAGAGATGTATGGTTATTGTAATAATAATAGTATAAATAAGAATATTATCAGAAGCAACAGCTATGGAATTCGATTATATAATTGTGATTTCAATAACGTTACAGAGAATAATATGATATCAAACTCAAATAATGGGATTTTTCTTCAATGGGAATGTGATAATAACATTATTTCAAACAATACTCTTAGCTATAATGGGAAAGGGATTTTAATTTATTATGACAGTGATAATAATACAATTTCGAATAATGCCATGAAGGATAACTCTCAATGTGGTATAGAATTATGGCAAGGATGTAAAGATAATGACATTATTAAAAACATAATAAGTAACGAAGCCACTTCAAATCAAAATAACGGAATCATTTTAAATGATGATTGTGATAACAATACATTCACACAAAATAGCATTTATGATAATATAAATATAGGAGCCTATATAAAAGATAATAATTGTGCCGACAACCTCTTTGATTTAAATTACTTCATTGGAAATTATATCAATGCTCAAGATGATAGCAATCCAGATAATAACCAATGGGATAACGGTTCTATTGGCAATTATTGGGATGATTATAAAGGTAATGATTTAGATAAGAATGGTATCGGGGATACTGATTACAATATTACAGGTGCTGCTGGAAGTCAAGATCATTTCCCTATATATCTTCCCAATCTGCCGGGTAGTTTTATATTAGATTCCACTGCTGATGACCCAAACACGGATGGAGCTTTTGATCTTATTTGGACTGACTCTTTGGGAGCAGATAATTATTCAATCTATACTGATAACGAGTATATCAATAATATCCATTTAGGTCTTACCCTACTTGCAGATCAAAATGCTATATCCCCTTTCCCGATTTCAGGATTGTCTGAGGGTGATTATTATTATGTTGTTGTAGCGCATAACGAAAGTGGCTATACACTTTCAAATTGTATTTCAATAACTGTACAGTTTCTTGTGCCACCCGGAGCTTTCATACTAAATTCCACTGCAGATGACCCTGACACAGATGGAGCTTTTGATCTTATTTGGACTGACTCTTCGGGAGCAGATAATTATTCAATCTTTTTAAGCAACAATCCTATCACAACACTTTCAGGATCTGAGACTATGATTAATGAAAGTATTAATGATCTTGAGTATTCAATTTCGAGTTTGGGTACCGGCATCTATTATTATGTTGTTGCAGCGTATAATGAAGATGGTTATACACTTTCAAATAATATTCAAGTAACTATTGAAATACCCTCTCCAAGGGGTCCAAGAATTCCAGGGTATAATATTCTTTACACTCTAGCATTTATAAGCATAATATCGATTATCCTTATTAATATTAAGAGAAAACCAACCAAACACTAAGTAAACTAAATACAAATTCAGTTTTTTTAATTTATTTAGAATTTTTATCAAATTTTTGAATGGAAAAAATATATAGATTAATTTAAATATCTGTTTTTCACACAATACCATTATAAAGTAGAATAATTTCTTAAGAACCTAAGTAGGCTGCTTGAAAAAAAAGTCAATCATTATTCAAGACCCATCTTGAGTTGAATAAAAATCTCATATTTTTTATTTCTATATAATTGTAAATTTTAAATGATAAAAAGAATTATTACTATTTGGAACATTAGGCCAGTTCTGCAATCTTTTTTTGGCAAAAGATCCTGAAACAAAACTTCCAATTTTATTTCCTAATTCTGTCATTATTTATTACATTCATAAATATATTTAAGTTGTAATTTTATTCCATTTTTCTTTATATTCTCCCATATATGCCGGATAGAAATCCCATCCCATTGGTACAACTGAAGGAAAAGCTGGATCGTGCTGGGGATGATAGGCAAGAATATAGATTGACTAAAAATGGAGTTGAGAAACGGGAAGAGTTGGTGGCTGTGGGGTTGGGGGTGTTGAAAAGTCGAATACAAAAAATTGTGGAGGAAGAACGTATTTCTGATGTAGGGCGATCAAATGAAGTTGGTAAGAAGGAAATATTTAGAGACTTTTTGATGGAGTTCGCAGAAGAATGTACTGATATGGTTGAGGGGGAGATATTGAAGGAACAACAAGAAATATTGGCTAAATTGCTAAATTCTTATTTTAAATCTTTGTTATAAGTCGTTATAAGTCGTTTTGGATAAATCACCATGTTCCCGCAAATATTTAACTAGAGTAATAATTGTATCGAAATACTCTGTTTTAATAGCGTATCACCTCTTTTTATATTTGAAACTGAATATGCCCAAAAATAAACCAATAATGATTGAAAAAAGAGGGATATTAAATCCTGACACTTTAAGTTGAGGGATATATTCTATGGTAAATAACTCACTTGTTGCATTAACACTATTATCAGGTGCCTCAATAAGGAGATAATAATTTGTTCCCTTCTTAAAGGCTCTAAAAATTTTGATACAGAACTTTAAAATTCTTTTTAAAATTAAATAAGAACTTAGTTTGCCTGAGTTGTAAGATTTTGAAGTAATGGCTCTATTAGGTTAGGAGTCTTTTTAAATCCTTGAAATCCTTCAATACCCATTCTTTTCAAGAAGCTGTTTCTCACTTGATATAAAGCAGTACTCATTTGAAATCCTAAAGTTTCACAAATTGTCAATATACTTACTGAATGAATCCTTAACTTTAAGAGAGAGAGTATACCGACAACCCCTGCTGTAATCTCAGGTTTTGTATTCATAAGTAAATGACCAAACTTATTTAAAATATCTCTTGATGTCTTACCAAAGGAGTCAGAAAGATTAAATTTTTCTTGAATTTGAACTATCAAGGAAGATATAATAGCCTTATGGTTATCATATGCAAGGTTCCCACAAAAAGGGTAGATATCTTTAAACCTTTTACGAAATTCTTCCCGAGTCATGTTGGCTGCATTAATAAATTTCGTAGTAGTGATAAATGCATTTCTCGATTTTAAATAAAAGAATATCGTAATAGGAATTAATTTTAAAGAATCTCTATATTTGGTGCCTTTTTTTATTCTGTTGTAGATGTCAAGGTAAAAGGCGTGGCAATCGCACTCATTGATAACCACCCTTACCGGTTGGATTTTTGAGATGATTTTATTATAAATAATATCAAATGAATTCTGTAAAATTATTTTTATGGAATTTAATGAGACTTTTGTAACTTTTTTGATCTCTTGAGGGGAAGTCTTTAATTCATATAGATGAAATATGTGTTCTCGCATATAGTAAGGGAAGTGTCTCGCACCATAATTTTGATAATCGTCTTTTAATTCACCTTTTAAAATTGACATGATACGTATGATAGGGATCCTCAATTTTTCATGGATAACTTGTAATTTAATATTTCTTTTTCGGAGTTGGACTATCTCTTTCACATTTTTCTTCGAAATGTAGGTTTGTGTGGTACTATACTTTGAACGTGTATCCTTCAACCTATCCTTTAAAATCTTTGATATGGTATACCTAGTTAATTTATTATTTTGTGAAATCTCTTTTATTGAATACCTATCTTTTGTTCTTTGACGAACTATCTTATTTATAATATAATTAGGAATGGTTTTTGATGACATATATTATCAATTAGATTCTACATATTTAAATAAAAAATATTATAAACATCTAGTTTAAGTTCTTTTTATAGAAAAAAGTGCTATCCAAAATATTATATAATTGTTTTAACTACTTTTAAACTGCAAATTAGACAAAATTTTATCATCATGAATGAGCGTGAATTAGAAGAGGAAGCAAAGAGGCTCGGTTGGACTGTAGAATATTTGAAAACTCATTTGTCAAAAGAGGAGCCGATCAAAGAGGTATTTGACAGGTTGAAGAATGGGGAAATAATAAAGAAGTTCAAGGAAGATTATGAAGAAGAGTGGGATCAATTAGGTGAAGAGTAAAAGCAGACCAACCTCAATTGAAAAGATGATAACAAAATTAGGCATAAATTAAACATAATTAACCGAAATTGAGAAATTATGAAGAAAACAATAGAGTGGTATGACCAAGGAATAATTGCTCTAAATAAATTGGTAAAACAACATGAAATTGAACTAGAGCTAACAATTAATCAAATTGAAGATCATATTAAAACACAAAAAAAGAAACTTGAAATAGACCAAGCTACTGGGGAAGCTAAAAAATTAAGTTATGAGTATGAAAGATATGATTATGACGAAGACGATTTTGAACTAAGCAGAGAGGGTGCTTATAAGCTTGATGCGAAGTTTTCAGATATTACATCAGCTATAGATTTACTGAAGAAACTTAACATATACATACAAAGTTATTGCTGGAGTACTAAATTATGGCGAGTAAGAAAAAGTCTAGTTTCCGACCTTGAAAAATGTAGAAAAGACATTGCTAGAAACAAAGGAAGAGAAATCAAAGAAGAGAAAAAGAGGCTTACCACATTACTTACATTAAGACAAAAACTAAAGAGAAAATTAGAAAGTCAAGGAACAGAAGTTCCAGTTCTAAATCTTGAACAAGATGAACAAGAAATTAAAGCAGGGGTACAAGAATATAAACCATTGATACAATTTACAAAAAATGTGCTAACACGATTTTTAAAGGTAATAACAGAACCAGATTCTATAATTAAATTAATTGAAACGGCTGGATTACGTAATGTGAAAGAAGTAATAGATATATTCTATGCGATTCATTGGAAATTGGGAGAGAGTGGTATGGTCTGCCCCTCTTGTCAAAAAATATATATGAAGAAAAAAATTAATATCTGTGAAGTATGCGGACATGACTTCATGAAGACTTGAGTAGTTGGGTGAAAATTAAAAGCATATTAAGATTATGAATAAAGAAGATTTAAATTCATAACTTATAAAGATTTAATATTTGTGAAATAATCACAACTTGCACCCTTAAAAAAAGGGAAAAATTCCGACTTATTTTTATCTTCAATTCTGGGATTAATAATCTTTCACTCCCCTCATTATTAAAGACTTAGGTTTCATAAAATTAGCTCAAGGGTACTTATTTCAGTTACCTTTTAGCCATTAATTCACAGGGGTAGAATATTGGAAGAAACAGAAATTTTAGCAGCAAATAATGTAGAATTGAATAGGGTGTTTAAAGTTAATTATAAACTGCCAAAAAATCCTCAAAACTATACTTGGCAATGCTTGAAGTGTAAGAAACCGCTTTTTTATAACCAGCATCTTAATTGTTTTAAACATCGAGGCAAAAAACCAGAAGGGTTTGAACCGGAGACTATTGAACATAAAACTATGAAGGATTATTGGTACCATATTTTTCCATTGTTTAATTCCATTAAGATTCGAACGAAAGAATATTGGTTAGGAGATCAAGTTGCAGATGTATATTTTGAGCTTAGAGAAAATGGAGTAAGAGTAGCTATTGAGTGTCAGAATTCTTCGATATTGGCTGAAAAGTTAATGGAAAGAACTATGAAATATACTGTTAAGGGGATTTATGTATTGTGGGTATTTAATGCTTCGGGGAGCTGTGTATCAGAAAAGAAATTCCCTCACAATAGTGAAAAAGCCCAGGTGCTAAAAGAAGAAATAAGAGCCCATAACCTATACTCTGGAAGGATTTATTATATGAACGTTGTAGGCGAGGACGTTATTCACCCTCCTTATGCTATCCATTTTTCACCTTATTTTGAGCATAAAAAACTAGATGGTAATATATTCGGGCGTGATAAGTATTATAGGGGGTTAAAGAATATTGTGTATGGAAAAATTCCGACGTATAAAATTATCTGTAGCGATTATTCAAACTATAAATTGGCTCGATTTATGGATAAAAACATGAGTATGTTATGCACCGATCACCTTAACGCATGCATACGAGAATTCTGTGTGGTAAAAATGAGAAACAGTGAGTTGGATAATAATTCTTATATTAAGATACAAGTGGATAAAATTATTGATCAAGTAAAAGGAGAATTTGGATACTATCTTCCTTATTTACTCCTGAAGAGGTCAAAAAAAATAAAAAAAGTAAAATTTGAACGGCTCCTGGATGAGAGTTATAAAATTCAGGAAATTTTAACAATTAAAGCCATAGATTATTTGTGATACTTCTTAATTAAATATTTATTTTAACTATAGTGGAGAAACGGGGCTCCTAGCACGATATGAGCGCTTCGGTTATTTTTCAAAGTAAAGATTATAAGTAATTATTTATTTTGAAACATCTACCCCACTTTCTTCTAGTTGCTTTAAAATAACATTAGACTCTATATCTAAAGGATTTTCTTCTGCATTAAGTCTCATGAGTAATGGTAGGGTAATTATGGACTCTGGAAGATTTGTTAATTGATTATTTTCTAAATTAAAGCTTCTAAGCATTGTAAGGTTACCTATTGACTTAGGCAGAGTTGTTAACCGGTTATAACCTAAATCTAGAATTTCGAGTGATTCTAAGTTACCTATTGTGTCTGGAAGAAGCGTCAAAAAATTTCCCCATAAGCATAATTCTATAAGAGAAGAAAGTTGCCCTATTGTGTCTGGGAGTGTCAATAAGCCACAAAAATATATACTAATTCCTGATACTTGATTGTGTTTAACAGAAAACTCAAATTCAGTATCATACTTAAGTTCATTAACTAAATTAAATTGAGCATTCAAATGAGTCTTAAGATCTTCAAGCTCTTGAAGTATGTCTGCTTCGAATTGAGGGATTTTTGCACCTTTAAAATCTACTATTTCAGTCCTTTTTCCTGAGTTTCTTGCTTTGGGTGAGACATTTAATTTCTTTAAAATTAGCTGGTAAATGCTTTTAATTGTCCCATCAAGATCATTTTTTTTAAATTGAATTCCCAATCGTGTGCTTAATAAAGTAGGAATATCATCTTCGTCAGTAAATATTGGTATAACTTTTCTTTTCTTCTTTAGTGCCGCCATCCATTCCATTTCGATGGGCTCCGAGTTAAGAGCTGTTTGAGAGCAGAATAAAAGAAATACATCACACTTTCCAACGTTCTCGTTCATATATTTATAAATATCGTCGTGCATATCCTCTTCCCAATACAAGGCATTGTCAATTTCAGGATAATTTGTTAGACGCTCCGCAATTGTAGCAATGTGAAACTTGTTAGAATCTTTTGTTGCGTAACTAATGAATACAGTCGCTCCCATTATGAGGTTAGATAATATTTCAAGTTTTAATAGTTAATTAGATTTCTTTGATTTTAAATTATTTGTGAATTTTTTTCTTTAAATAATTTGGACTGGATCTTGAATGTAATATGATGTGTTCGGTGTTTAGGTTAAATAAAACCGTTCAGGATGTTACCCAAGAAATCATTAATATTATGAGTTTGTATGAATTTCCGCAAATTCCATTCATTGTTAAAGGGTATCTTGAGGAATTAATTAGAAAGTTTGAGGCTTTGGAATCAGATGTGTTTTTTTTCCAAGATATGATAGAGATGTGGTATATAGATCGAAAACAAGAACGATGGATATTGAAAGATAGTGGTTTTTCTTCACGTTTACTATTTAAACTAAAAAATCTCAGAGTCTGGAACTTTCCTCTTATACAATTACATTTGTCCCGAAAAAAAGATTTGAGTCAAGCATATTATAAAAGACTTCTGATATCTTATATTAAAAAATTACACCTGATAAAATGCTCTCTTGTGAAGTGGCTAAACTTCTTGTTTATAATGGAAGGTAAGTTATTTGGAAGGCTTGAAATTCACGATTCTTTAAAAATGATATTTCAAGAATCTGTAGATAATTCATGAGGGATTAATAATTTAAATGTTTTTTAACTACTAATAAAATAGGTAATATTTAATTATAATAAGGAAGGAATTACCTTAAAGACAAAAATAATTCTTAATTACTCTTAAGTATAACCTATCGTTTTCGATCCATATTTTATCCGCATAAACTCCATCAATATATGGTTCATCATTACTTTCCCAGTTAAACATTTTTAACAGAAAGTTATTTTTATACCCCATATCTCTACCTCCCTCATTTTTTTAGGTTTTATGATCCAATATAACATCAAATATTAAATTTAATTATTAGCTATAAACTCTAACATCTTTTTAGGAATCTTCTAAAAATAAAATTTTCATTAATTTCTATACCAATGACGCTCTGGGTGGGTAAAATGAAAAATATTATTTATTTAAAATGTGCATTGGAAGCGTTCTCGTTCCTTTTTACAAAACCCAAATTATAGACAGAAGCAAGGTTATGAGTGGTTACTCATTATAGAAGATTTGAATTCAAATTCCACAGAGATAGCTCTTGCAGAATATTCAGGAAACTCAATCGCCAATTATACAATTCTTCGTATAACGAAGAATAGCCCTTTAAAGCTAAAACAACACTTTAATTCATTTGAACAAGGTCATAATTTGTGGTGAAATTGGGAGGAATTAAAAAGAGTTAAATGTGAAATTAGAGACTTAAATAAACCGAATATCTTTTTAAAAAACCAGGAAGGAGATTAAGATAAAATACTCTTTTAGCCATAATTAAAAAAAAAAAAAAGAGATTTATTTGTATAACTTTTTAGAAATAATGAATATCGATACTAACGAAATAAATCCGACTAGTAGTAAGGAGAAGCCTGGAATTGAACCTCCTGTTGATTGATCTGGAACCTTTCGTATTCCAAACGGATGTCCAGAAAGACTAAAAAATATATATTCTCCAGATGAGAATAATCTCTCTGTGTCAGAATCTAATCGATAATCGAAGCTACTCTCAGTTAATTGGACGTAATCATAGGCCGAAAGGGATCCAAGACTCATATAGTATATAGAATTATCTATATACTTTAAATCTTTTGAGCCCATTTCATAATTATCTTCTTCTAATTCTATTTTTGCTGCTGTAATTGCATTTTGTGTGAAATCCCAATAATTCCGATCAATCTCTTCATTCAGATTTATAATGGGGGCTTCTAAGAATCCAATTTGAATTGAAGAGGTAGTAAAAGATCCTTCTAATCCAAACCTAAAAATAATAGTATAATACCCAGTTTGTGATGGAGAGAAAAACAGAACATACTTTATTGGATAATCTGGCACATACGCGGAAAAGATAGCAGAATTATCTGAAGATAATAGTATCCATAATATTGCACCATTTGCTAAACCAGAATCAAAAAAGAGCAGATAATGTGTTCCTTCTTGAAGAAATACTTGATGATAAAGATCTTCAACTTCTGAAATATGAACATCATCATTCCAATACAAAATATCAGTTGTAAGAACAAATGGATTTGATGAATCTGTTCTTTTTTCAAAAACTCCAACATATCCAGACACTAAGCTAATGTTAGATGTAATTCCCACTAATGTAGAAAGAATTAATATAGCTGGCAAAATTATTTTCTTATTTTTCATTTAAAAATCATTAGATTTAATATTAATTGAGTTTGAAATTGATTTGTATCAATTACTTATAAACAAAAAAGACATTAAAAAATAAAATATCTACTTGATAACTAAATTTGTGGTGATAAGCAGAATTATTGCTATTTCACAGGAAATTATGTATATGCTAAGATCTCTTCTTTATAATAGGGAGCTACCATTTTTATAAAAGCAAGGTCTATAAAATGAATAATTTTGGTAATTGTATTTATATACTTACTATTAGTTAACTCTCTATTCTGTAAAACGTCTTCGATAATAACATCGATTTCTGATTTTTGTTCTGAACTCAAAGTCGTGATTTTCCTATATAAAATATTTTTCTTAATCTTAATAAGGGACAAAATATCGGAAGAGGGTAATTTGAGTTTTAAAAGTGTCCTAAAATCGTATTTATCAGAATAAGAAAAATAACCATCAATAGCGATCTTAAATTTCTCATAGAAGCGTTCATGTACCACAATCTTCAATGATTTGTATTGAAACTGGACGTTTTCTCCGAGAACAGTCTCTTTAAATATCCCAATCTTTTTTGTATTATATTTGTTGATAATCAAAATAGGAAAAGTCTTTCGGTCGCTTATAGTATAAATGTCAAGCTCTCCTTTAATTTCATAGGAGAGTTGTTCTATTGAAGGTAATGAAATCTCTTTTGTAAATACTTTTAGATCAACTCCAATCTGATCTTCACTTTTAAATCCTAAATTAAAATGAAATCCATTGCTTCTATAAAATTTCTCCAATCTTTGTAATCTTTTTATTAAAGATTTCTCTTTGTTGATGATTAGTTTTTGCAGTACTTCTTCATTTTCGGTACGTGGAAAAAAAATAGGGATATCATTCTCGACATTTGATTTTTGGCGTTGAAGCTCAATTGGGCGTTCTTTAAAATAAAAAGACATAAGTTTAGAATTAAGATATGCAAGAATATAGTAAGTGTTAATTTTGGCTCCAAATTTATGAAAAAAATACATATCTGTTGCAGCAACCATGTGTTTATTAGTAAATCCAAAAATATTGTTATTTCCAACTCGATAATTATAAAAAATCTTAGGTCTTTTTCTATAATATTCAAAAAGATTACGTGATTTTCTATCTGGAAGTGTAATATTTGCACTTCTTCTAATGGTAATCCACTTATTGGGTCGCAATGGAGTGAGTTCGTTATAGCCTCTCAATTTATCTACAATTTCTGGTTTGAATTGAGAAAGATATAAGATCAGGACAGGACACTTGGAAAAAAGTGAGTCATCTTCATAAAAAATTAATTTACCAACTTCTTTAGAAATATCCAAACCATGACGGTATACACTGGGAGTTTTATATAAGTTCATTAATCTTTCTTTTTCAACTGTTGACAATTCTAACCATACATACCCTAAAGGGTCTATTTCCCCGCCATGAGTATTTATAAGTTCTTCTTTTTCGCTCCTTTTGAGCTCAATAGAAGTGCCAATCTTCAATAGATATTTGTGTTTTTGAATCTCTAAAACATCGGGAGTCAAAATAAAAACTTCATCAATAGTAGTCAAGACTCCGACACGTATTATAAAAAAATCTCTAATATAATTAATAACATTCTCCTCCATGTATGTATTTCCAAAAGCATCTGTTCTTTCTACTATTCGTGTGCAACTTTTAATAATGGAATCCATGATATCTTTAATTACGCCTGTTGAGGGGTAAAAAATATCCCAAGATCTATTATACATTAATTCATAAGTTTTTTTTGCTGAATAAAAAGCAGAAATATAGTTGGCAAGAGATAAATGTGAATCTTTTTCGAGTAATGTATTCCAAGAAGATTCTTGAGAACAAAGGCATTCTAAATATTCTTGATCGTTATTACAATAACCTACTTGAAATTCACAAGAATCCATGGTACAAGTATCCTTAAGCGGTCGAGTTTTAATCCGAAAAATTCTAATATTCGTGTCGGGGGTATCTGATTTTCTTTCTAAAATAAAGATTAGATTCTCCTGCCCTGTAGCGCTTTCAAATACTGTCACGTTTCTAAGATCGATTATCTCTCTAATGTAACAATATTTAAGAATATATTCTTTTAATGTTTCTACACCTGTTTTCTCTCCTTTATCAATCCAGTATCTTGTTGTAATAAATGATAATTTTCCTCCTGGTCTTAACTTTAAAATGCCTAATATAATAAACCAATAGAATAAATCCATTTTATTATGGTACGTTTCATTACAAAAAGTAAA
Organism: Promethearchaeota archaeon; assembly: GCA_019057775.1. The sequence continues at coordinate 34,711 of JAHLWT010000062.1, read as the reverse complement.
TATTTCTCTCATTTCTCTAAATAAATCAGGATTCGTATCATTTGCGACATAGGGAGGATTACCTACAACATAATCGAAATCTGTTTTATATTGTAAAGTTTTAAGCTTACTTTCTTTTCTTTTAATTATAGTTGTATCAATTATCTTATCCCCTTTTATATCATCTTCAGGTATGTTAAACAATCGATGGGTAATGGTTTTATCTATTAGATTAAAAGAATTGTTTGGGAACACATGAACTACATTTAACTTCTTTCCTTTTAATATTACTCTCTTAAGGACTTGAGAAAATTGAATAAGTATATTAATTTCTGAAATTAAATAAGGGAATAACATTAATTCAGATCCGAATATACTGTTTTCTATTATATTTTTATAATCAAGAGAGTGATCACGGCCATCCTTCTTGGAATTTAAAACTCGTTGTACCGCATTAAGGAGAAATGTACCTGAACCAGATGCAGGATCCAAAATACTTGGAGATAATAATTCATTAGGGATAGGTTTGTAGCCTATTCGGTCTAAAATTAAATTTACTATGTATGGGGGAGTATAATATTGACCAAACTTTTTACGATGTTCAATATCAAGATAGTCTTCATAAATATAACCCAATATATCATAATCTAATGTAGTAAAATCATATTTGCAAACTTGGAATAAAATATCCACAATTAATTCTTCTGAAAGTGAAAGTAAAAGGTAGGGATTATCAGGATTAAACAAAAAATAAATCTCTTGTGATTTATCTAATGCTCTTTTATATACTTCAAAGATCTTTTCATGGTATTCTTCAATATACTTTTTAAACCCCCCATTATATGTGTTAGGAGGATCAATTAATTCTAAATCTTCCCAGCATTTTGTGAGGATTATTCTTGCAAGGATAATGTATGAAGTATGGGAGATATATTCTTTCTCTGCGTCGCTTGTAGATTTTAAATCCATCTGTTTTTTAATTTGGCATATTTTTGCTCTAACTAACTGCTTATCATCATCCTTATCATCTAAACTGATAAAGATTGATTGCAATTCTAGCGATAATTCTCTAATTAATGCTTTTAGAAAAACGTTAAAACTCTTAGATTGAATGGGAATAAGTTCATTTCGCTGAGTATTAGCTATAATTCTGATTTTTTCTTCTATGGTAAGGGGTTGAACATAGAACTTCGTAATGAAATTTACGATATTAGTGGGTTTATTCTCTACAAAATCAACAAAGGAGAAGGAGAGGGATTCGATTAATTTTAATTGATCATCAACTAATTTATAGACGTGAACCTTTTCTAAAGTACATAAAAATCCAAAATCTCTTTTAAATTCAGGTGACTCTAAATAACGTTTAAGCTGTTCTTCAGGTGATTCCTCCCTACCGGAAGTACTGGAAAAATCTTTATATCTTGTTGACTTGCATTCTAAGATGAACTTGTCAGAGTGGAAATCGGGTTTATTTCCCTTCTGAACTTCTTCTATTTTTAGATTATGTTGATTAATATAATTCAATATTTTTAGAAAAGAACCAATAAAAGGCTGGACAATAACCTCTTCATCATTTATGTTTTTTCTCTGGCATTTACTCACATAACGCCTGAAGGGCTGGCTAGCGTTAATAATATTTGATTGAGAATTGATTAGCGATAATAATCCCTCAAGAATTTTTTTAGTATCCATTGATCAAAATAAGATTAAAGTTGTCTTTTAACATATACTATTGGGCTTTACTCTTATATATTTTCACTAAGCTGTCCAAATAAACGGTTGCCCATTATCGAGGAAACAAAATCGAATCCTTCTTTTCGTTCAATGTTGATTAAATCTATTGTCGATCTGTTCAAAATGTTCTTTAATTTCATTATCTTCAGGTTCTAATTCAAAAGCCTTTTGATATGCCTTCCTAGCATTTTCTAAATCTTTTAAATATTCATAAGCTATTCCTAAATTATCCCAAGTAATAGCATCTTCAGAATCAATTTCCAGTGCTTTTTTGTATAACCGTACAGCTTCGGTAAATTCATCTTTACATACATAACATAATCCTAAAAGGGCTAGGATATCTGGATCATCTTGTTTAATCTCTAAACCTCTCTTGAATAGTTTTATTGCTTCATCATAAAGTTCCGCGTCATAATTTAACTCCCCTAAACCATATAAGTCATCAACAGTTAAATCATCAGCTCCATATCTTCGCCCTATTTGATAGATACGAAGCTTAGTTGCTCCGTTCTTTATATTTGTTAGAAAAGAAATAATATCAACTTTAATAATGCGACTTTTTATTTCTTGTCCGATAATTTGAGCAAATCCCTGTGCATCAGGAGTATCTCCAAAAATAGGGACCATATGAGCATAATGAAACGAAAGATCTTTCCTTGTTCCTTCTTTAATATTTCTAAAATTAATTGGTTGCGTTTTCTCTTCATAATCAAGGAAATGCGGAATCATTTGTATATTAATTAATATCTCACCAATTTGTTCAGGGGTAAATTTGTATAATAACGATTTAGTAACTGATACTGTCGTTTTATATAATAACGATTTAGTAACTGATATTGTTGTTTTAGAGGGTTTTATTTTTTGATCCAAATTTGATGATAATTCCGAATCTTTAATACCTTGTAAACTATCAGTAACCTCTTCTTTTTCATAGTCTTCTCTTATTCTATTACGTATTTCTAAATATTCTTCATTAATTTCTTCATATTTACTATTTATTACACCATTTTCATCTGATCTTATCAAATTAAACAATATATGAAGTTTTATTGTATCACTGAAAGTAGAAAACTCTTTACTATTCTTCAATTTTTCATAAAAAATCACTAATTCTTCTTCAGAAAAACCCTCTGTTTCTGGTTTGATTCTTTCGGAGATAAATGAATTAATCATTTCCATTGAATCTGATGTTTTTGGACCTATTTGGTATATTCGATGTTCAGAAGTACTATTTTTTGGTTTTGTGAAAAATGACACTATATTAACCATCTGACGATCATTATTAATTCTAAGAAACAGCACCTTCCTAGTTTGATAATCTACTTCAGGAGTCTTGATTTTATAAGAGAAATAGATATCTTATCTCGTTTCTTCTAAAATCCCTCGGAAATTAAGTGGGAAACTCTTTATTTCGTGTTCATGACGACATGATAGACTATGTTCATTATGTGTTATTCCTTTATCGATCTTCATTAAAATATAGCGAATATCTTCTACAGTTAGATCTGGAAGATCCTCTTTTGAATTTATACCATCATATTCTGCCTTATATAACAGTTTTTTCGTTACCATTCTATCTACACTCCTAAAGCTTTTAGTTACCTTTTTCTATATTTTATTTATATTATTTTATATTAGACTGTTTCCTTAACCACTTTTGTTTGATGATTTCCTTTCTTGAAGGTAAAAATGTCCGTTATAAAGGAGTCCAACGATCTTTCATGAGAAATGATAATCATCTGAGCAGTATTGAGCGTATCGAATATTTCCTGCATTCGGTTAACTTGTTGCTGACTAAAACCATCTGTAGGTTCGTCTAGAATCAGTAAATCTTTCGTTTTCACATCTTGATACCGTTCATTAATAATTTTAGTTAATCCTAGTCTATAAGCTAGAGATATCGCACTCTTTTCTCCTCCTGATAGATCCCGAAAAGGAGAATCACTTCCCGTGCGATTTTTCCAAAGACATTATCTATTTTTTCCAATACTTTTCTTCCTATTACTCGTGGAGCTTCTTCGATTACATTTTATTTGATTTATTAGAATTTAGTTTTTTCTAGTTTTGCTTAATGTATAAAAAGTACAATCAATATTCTTATCTTATTGCCCCCATAACACAATATGGATTTATCGTTTAAAGATTCTTTTGTAGACATATCTCTTGTTATCTATTTCTTCTAAATCCGTCTAACAGTTCCATATCTTCGTCTGAAAACTCTAGCCCTTTTAACGCTTGAATTGTTAAATTAATCCACTTCTGAGTTGATAAAAAACGGCCCCAGTCTTTTAATTTCTGGTCAAGAGGGCTGAATTTCTTTTTCTTAAAGGGTTTTTCGAGATCAATTAGCTTCCTTTCCATTCTTTGTATTACTTCAGTTCGAGCATCAATGCTAACGCAATTTTCTGGATGATTTGGATTTATTTTGCATATTTCAAGCAGTGTGTAGGAAATATATTGGATGATCTCGAAATCTACGGTAGAATCCATTTTTTGTAAGATGGTTTCGTGCACATTCCCCATATAGTCGATAATGATTGGATTTGCTAAATCTCTTGATCCTTGCTTTCCTAACGCCCATAAAGAAGGAATAAGAGTGTTCTTTTTCTGGGGTTTTGATGTAAATTCTACCAGAAAAGCCAATATTTCGTTATCAGGTGGCATTTTTCCCATGCTAGTGAGTATCGCACTTCTTATTTTATGAAATATCGGTTCGTTTACCCAAATAATTAAGGAAGCAATAACATTTCTTTGTAAGTCTATAGTTTTTGTTTTTCCTATCGTTTCAATAGCGTATCTTACGGCAATATTTATTTCTTTAGGGTTTGGATTATCCAAATTTTGTATCATGCCCACGTAGCGTACCATGTTTTTGGTAACCCTACTGATAATGTTAGGATAATTTACGTGGATTCGTGGTTCTGAAACAATATCTCCAAGTAGTAATATAATTTTTTCCCTTATTTTATGGTGTGTTTTTTTCTGTATATTAAGCAGCTCTCTGACAACCTGATCAATATTCCTCGAATTAACAATTTCATTCTCAGTAAGTTTAGCATAATTTGGTTTACCAGTATAAGGAATCGAATTGAAAAACTCTGTAAGTTCATTATATTGCACTTTTCGAGAACCGCCTTCTTTTTCTTTTATGATCTGTCGTGATTTTTCAATTTTTTCTACCACGGAAGGTTCTATATGCTGCTTCACTTTAACGCCTGTTTTTTTCTGCTTTGTGTCTCTGTTGAAGTCAATTGTAATAGTAATTTTGTCTGAGGGAAGTTCTTCTACCCACGCCTGAAATTTCATCACTTTAAGTAAATCGACGTTTATTTTAGCTTTTATTTTTGTTTTAGGAGGATATAGTTTAGAGAGACTAAATCTTCGTCTGGCAAATGGAAGTGATGAACCTGTTCGATATAGTGGAATAGCTATGTCTTTAGTCGTGCCTTCTGTATTAAAATCAAATTCTTCTTCGTAAGGTAAAGGAACACCTGAGGGGACAAGTTTCAGTTTTTTATGACCTCTCATCTCAAGGTAGATGGATTCGGCTAATATCGCAGTAGGTCGATAACCTTGATGTAGGTAATAATGGTAAATTGCAGCTCCGCGAGAGACTGCTTTATCTGGATCGGGGATGGTTTGAGGTTCTATACCAAAAAAAACGGACAATCGTTTGCGAACCATAGGCAATTTCGTCATCCCTCCCGAGAGTAATATTAAATCAGGTTTCACAATCTCGTTTAATTTTTTGAACGCTTTGTTTAACACGTCTAATATGGGTGAAATTAAGTTTCTTTCTCCAATTCGTTCTCCAATATTCAATAAAGTGGGATATTTAACGTCTTTTGCTAAAAATTCAGCCATAATCTCCTCGTATTCTTTTAAAGATAATTCAATGCTTAAGGGATGTTGTTCTAACAAATAGCCCGCCATTATTGATTGGTGCACATCTTCTGGCTCGTAATCTTCAAACATCTCTTCCCTTCGTAAGGCGTCGTTAGTAATCATTCGTTTAAAAGACTCCTCGTAATAAAAAAGAGATGCCTTAGCGTATTCGATTTCAATATCTGAGTAGTCTTGCAGCTTTAACTTATTTTCTTTACAATATCTCTGAAACAAATAATCCGTAAGTTTTTCGTCAAAATTATCTCCTCCGATGTCAGTGTACCTTGATATAGCGATATCTTCAATATTTACTAAGGAATCTTCCGGGGATTTAAAATTAACATCGTGTAAAGATACATCTAAGGTCCCTCCACCCAAATCATAAACTAAAATGCGTTTCTTTGTTGAAAAATCTATTATATGGTCGGGGATTTCTCCTTGTTTTTGCCGATTAACAAAATCGTAGAGACACGCCCTTGGTTCGTCCAGTAATATATTACGGGGATTACCGTTGTTGTTCTTAACCTTAATTCCCGCTTTCCTCGCGGCTTCTAACGTAGCGCTTCTCATTTCACTATCAAAAGACGCTGGTACCGTAACAACAATATCGTTTATAGGGATTCGAAAAGTTTTTTTTATTCCAAAAAGCAATTGTTTCAAAATATTAGCAGAAATATCTATAGGAGTAAAATCTTTCCCGTCTATCGTTTTTTTCCAATCTTGTCCCATTTTAGTTTTGATTGATCTAATTACTCTTCCTGGTTGCGTTTTTAACATTTGTTTGGCTTTATACCCAACTTCAGGATCGTTTTGATCTTTCGGTAAATAAAAAAACGAAGGTAAGAGTTGTTTCGTTTCCCAAGAACCGTCTGCCATTGGCAATTGCATGTCTACCATCCTTGGTTTAAAAATTCCGTTTTTTCCAACGTTTCCCCATGCTATGGAGGAATTTGTGGTACCTAAGTCGATTCCTAAATAAAACTCTCTTGTCGTATCAGCCATTTTATTCTTTCCCTCCTCCTTTAATTTCTAAAACGCTCGCTTTTGTTATTAAGCTTCCTTTATAATACCAAGCTGGGGAACGCACTCTTGCTAGTACTTTCATCCCTTTTTTTAATTCTTGACCCTTATATTCAAAATTAGCAACGTTATCTAAGGTTATTGATACCTCTTCTCCTAACTTATAATTTGTGGTAAGGTTTTGTCTACTAAAGAACTCTGCGAAAAGATCAAAAAGATATAATATCGATTTAAGTTCCGGTGGAGAGGTTTCCCAACCCGAACTTTTTAAAGTATCCAAAGTGGATTTGGCGATAAAGAACGCGTCCAATACCTTGTTATTTTCAATAGAATTAAACGCCAGAAACACTTTTCTAAAATGTTGATCGCTCGAAACCTTTTTCAAGTTATTCATCGATACCATGAGATCGTCGTATTGCATGGTAAGAAAATCACACACCGCCCTAGATTCGCTAAGGGCTTCGTTTAGTTTCTGATTTTGCTCAATCAAATCCTTTTGATTAATAGAGATTTCGGTCTCAAGTTGCTCAATATCATCATCAAATTCCTCTTCAGATTCAGAATCAGTTTCATCTGATCCAGATAGAACCATATCGTCTGTTTGTACACTTTGTTTTTTAAGTTCGGGGTAGTTTTTAAGATAGATCTCGTATAATTCTTTAAAGTAATACATGCAAATCCCCCAACTTGCGTTTTTAAGTATTACCTTCATTTCGTTTAGAACTTCCATCGGGAATAATAAAAGTTCTTCCGACTCAAAAACATTTAATAGTATAATCTTATAATTTTTGGTTTGGTTTCTCTCTTTCATAAATGAATTAACAATATCGATACTACGGTTTATTTTTTTATTCATTGGATAGTTAAAGAAAATTATAACATCGTTGACGAACAATCGAGTCCAATCCAAATATTTACTCTGGACATATAATCGTCTATTCTTAAAACGGATAAACCCTAAACTCTGTACCATATCAAGAACGACTTCTCGTGGTATATTTGTAGCTTTTGCCAACTCTTTTGTATAAAAATCCTTTTTCTGGACATAATTTCTCATGATGATGTATTCATCGTTATTTCTCTTTTTAGTCTCTTCGTCTAAATCTTCTAATTTTGCAAGACATTTTGCGTTCAATTCAAAAACAAGGTTTAATAGCTCTTCACTCAAATAATTCACCTAATTCTATTATTTCTTCATTTATAGATTTTATAACGGGTAATTTTCTGTTAATTTTTCTCTCGCACTTTTGTTGAAATTCTGCAACTATTTGCGCCGGATTATTTCCGTGGACTAACACGACAACTTTAGGATTTACCATCTGTACGATATTAGTCAATTCAAACGCAGATGAATGAGTACTAATGTAGAATCTATCAACGTGTGCGTTAAGCGGAATATTTTCACCATTAAGAGATATTACTTTTTCGGAGAGGCACTTTAATAGCTTCGCTCCCGGAGATTCTTCATCGAGATAACCAGTAAAGAATAAACCGTTTCCCTCATAGGGGAGGATGGCTTCTGCCCATCGAGCGGACTTACTGCCGTCTAGGAGCATACCAGAACTTGAAATAATGGCTATCCCTGGATGACGTTCTAAAAACTTTTTGTATTCTTTCACATCATTATGTATACCCGAAATCAGGTTGCACGAACCGTCCTTCAAGCTAAAAAACACGGATTCACCTAACACATTGCTATAAATCCGAGTAATTCTCTTTACCAAACCATCTAAATAAACGGGAACGGGATTATCTTCCGTGTTATTACGCTCAATAAACATCTTAGTAATGTCTTGAGCCTTACCTAAAGCAAAACTGGGGATCAGAACATGGTTTCCTTTTTCGGTAATGTCTTTTACTTTTAAATATAATTGATCGAACCCTTCTTGCGGTGAAGCCTTATGATTGGAACTTAAATAAGTGCTTTCCATAATCAAGAGATCCACCTTTCGAGAAGGATAAGATAGATCGCGGATTGAGGGCCTCTCGTGAGTAGAGATATCTCCCGTATATACAAGGCTGCCCTTTCTCGTTTTAATAAATATACTCGCTGACCCTAAAATGTGTCCTGCGGGCCAAAATTCAAAGGTTATGTTAGTTTTTTTTATTTTTGTTAATTTATTATATTCGATTTCTTTTATGTTTGATAGACAATTCGATACTAAGTCGATTGAATATTCTACTCCTAGATAATCTTCGGTGTATTTCTTGGTTCGTTTTTGGTAAGTTAAAGATTCATATATCTGCACTTTTATTAATGGTAAACTTTGTTCAGGAACAAAAATAGGGACATTTGGATTGGCTTCAAACACTTTAGGTAGAGATCCCACGTGATCGAGGTGGGGGTGACTTATAAAGACCGCATCGATTTGGGACCAATCCTCGATTAATTCAAACATTTTAACATATTTAGGCGTGTTTTTAAAGTTTCTTGGTCTTAACCCTGCGTCCAATAAGAAATTGAATCGGTTGATCTGCACGAGATATGAACTTGCTCCTATATCGTTCCCTCCTCCGAGCGCTAGGAATTTTAACATAAATAGACGCTCTCCTAATCTTCTTCGTGTTTATTAGGTGCTTTTGGGATAAATAACGGAACCAGGGATCCTTTATGGAGCTCTGCGTTCCATATTCGAGCGTATCCTTGACCAAGGCTCAATATCAAGGTCACGTATTCTCTACCAAGCGTATCTTTTATCCAATTTCCTGAAGTTGATTCTAATCCCATAATAATCTTAGTTTGGAACACTCCAATAATTTCAGGTATTATATCGTGGGGTTGTTGAGAAGCAAAAATTAAACCAAAGTGCTTTTTCCTTCCACGTCGAGCAATTCGAATTAAACTTTGGGAAACCCGTCGTAAATATTCTTTTTCTCCGGGATTAGCACTTTTTGGAAATAGCTCGTGAGCTTCGTCTAACACCATTATAACGGGAGTTTGATCGTTTTCGTAAATCTTCTTTCTATTAATCATCAAAAGTAAGTATAATAAAACCGGCATTTTATCCACAATGTGATCGATTTGGATGACGGATACTTGACCGGGTACTAAAATATCCTTAATTTGTAACACATTACCCCCTTGGTCAAAAATATCAACGGGTCCATTAGTTATTGCCCCTTGAATTGCTTTAGCAACTTGAGCGTTTAGCGTGCTCCTTTCTCGTCGTATGATTTCGTTAATTTTGTTAGTAAAATTCTCATAATCGACTGCGGGATAATCCTTAAATATCATCTTAACCATCCGTTTAAAATTTGTGGAAGAAGTGGGGGGTAACTCTGGAAACAATAAACTAATTAGTTCGGGATCGATGGCGTTTAACGATAGTGTGTGCGTTCCATCGCCGCAATCATATATAATCTTATATACTTTTAATTTATTCACTATTTTCATATCCAATAACTTCCAAAGTTCCTCGTCAAAGGTTGTAGCATACTTAGTGGGCTTATTAAGCTGATTAAATTGCCCTGTGATATCTAATACTATAACAGCGGGAGGCAGTCCATCTCTTGTTCCGACATATTGCGATAGACCGTTGATGAGAATTTTTAATAAATTAGTCTTTCCTTTTCCAGGAGAACCAACAACAAATATTCCTTTATACCCCTTTTCCTTAAACGAGAACGGGTATTTATATATAAGTTCCATTTCGGGTAATTCATTTTCTAACATTTCGTAAGTGACTAATCCTAAATTAATCCCCTCACCAAACAAATTCATGATTCTCATCAATTCTGGTTTAGAAGGAAGTCTAAAATAATGACTGGAAAAATTAGCTGGGAACAAGACTTTTGAATACCGTTGATTTTCGTAATACATAAAAGGAGAAGTCTCGATCAAAATATTGAACATATCAATCCTGCGAAACGGAGCGGAAAGCGTTTTAGGAAAAGACTTTATTTCTTTCACTTCTACGATGGCAGATGGCATTTCTTTTATTTTCTCGTTCGCTGTTATCAGAACCTGACCGGGATATAACTTCCTTTGAAATTCTTGCTTTATCGCACCTGAGAGCAGATTGCTTTTTTCTGTGGATAACAAGTATCCGCGTTGTTCCGATTGTATGACGATCCCAATAGCGTCCTTAGGAACAAATTCCTTATCTGCTAATGTTTTTGGAGTAGAAATAGCTTGTTTACCTACTTTAGTTGTTGTCGATTTCACTTCTTTTTGTATTAGTGTTTGAGTTGTCTTTTCTATTTCACCGGATTCAGTTATTGTTTCTCCAAAACTTTCTAATTCTTCTTTCTCCAAATCTAAATCCGAATCGATTGGTTTGGAGACGTCTTCCTCTGCTCCAGACAATTGTATAACTTTGCTTTCCTTATCGCAATCATCATAAAAATCGCATTCATTACATTTACTACCCATTAAAATGTGAGGAATTTCTCCTTTTTCTTCGTAATCAAACAGTTCTTGGACTTGGGAATTAACTTTATCCCTATGGAAATCGGTGAACGCTATATCAAATTCCTTTTCACCGTAATAAAGAATTTTTAGCCCTATACACTTCATTTCGCTTTCTTGTTCGTATACAACAGCATACCCAACCGCTTCTAAGACGTGACTTTCAAAAGGTTCATCGGGGACAATTCCGGTTTTGAACTCCCATATAAAAAATTCACGTTCTTGTTCTTTCTCAACCAAACAATCTATTCTTCCGTATAACTGAGAATGTTCTAATCCTACTTCCCACTCAAACCTCGGATCTCCTTTGAAATAAGTACGAGGTAGTTCATCAGATCTAAAAAGATCATTATTTTTTGCGAGTTTTGTGGCAGCTTTGCTAATTTGGGATATAAATCCATTCCGTCCCTCCATCATCCTCTTAAAGCCTTTATTGAGTGGGGCTTCATAGGCCAAATATGATGGATCACTTTCCATTGTTACCCTTGCTTGGTCCACAGCGGCTTCGAGGATTAGCTTTAAACGGTTAATACCACATTGTTTTTCACGGCGGCTATACATAATATCTGTCCATTCTTCGTGAAAATTCTTAAAAACTTCGTGAAGAATTCGTCCTATAACTTTTTTTTTAGTATCTTTTTTTCTTATTTCCTTCTTTCTTAACGAGAGAATCCCTTGCTTTTTGCAATAAGAATAACTTTCTAGCGTTGATATAGGGATTTTCCCAGACGGAAAAGAAATATCAGTGCCCATTTACACACCTCATTTCAATTTTATGAAGTTTCACATACCTCTCATAAAAAATTTTTATTATCATAATTTTTTACCTTTACTTTACTATTTTGTCTCTAATATTCTTTATTATTTCTTTATTATTTAAATTTTAAAAGAAAATTTTTATTTCTTTTCAATGAGCCGTCTCAGCTGAAGGTTTCATTTCTTGTTCCAATATTTACTTTTTGGAGAATCTATAATTTCTTCTATTTTACCTTTTAGTTCTCTCATTATTTTACACAATTTTATACTGTCTCTTTAACCACTTTAGTTTGATGATTCGCTTTTTTAAACGTAAAAATTTCTGTGATAAACGAGTCCAACGATCTTTCATGAGAAATGATAATCATCTGAGCTGTATTGAGCGTATCGAATATCTCCTGCATTCGGTTAACTTGTTGCTGACTAAATCCATCTGTAGGCTCGTCTAAAATCAGTAAATCTTTCGTCTTCACATCTTGATACCGTTCATTAATAATTTTAGTTAAACCTAATCTATAAGCCAGAGATATCGCACTCTTTTCCCCTCCTGATAAGTCGCGAAAAGGTGAATCGTACCCATTAACATTAATAATTGGCTGAAAATCATCAGGACGAATCTCAACTTCGATATTTCCGCTCTCAACTAAAATGTTAAACCATTCTTTAAAAAATGTATTGAAATCACGAGCGCTTGAAATTAAAATCTCCCTTTCAATATCTCTTAATAAAGTTGGAAACTGTTCTATTACCCAATTCTTAATTTCAGAATAAAGTTCCAATTTCTCTTTTAACTTTGTTTTTTCTTCTAAACCAGTTTTTAATTCATTAACTTCCTTATTCAAATATTCTTGAGTCTTTCTTTCAGCACTTAGATCTATTTCGATGGCTTTATTTTGGGATTTCAATTTTTCTATCTTCTCTTCAAAAGAATCTAGATTTTCTTTAATATCTAACTCTAATTTTTTTAATTCTGTTATATCAGCGATTTTAAAAGCTTTTAATGTATCTTCAATTTCTTCCTGCAGCTTGTTTATTTTTTTTATTATTTCATCGAGTTTTTTCTGACTATCTTCTTCCTGTCTTTTACTTGCTTCGACTAATTTCTCATATAATTCTATCTTACCTTTATTTGTCGAATACGCTTGTAAATTCTTCAAATCATCTCCTAATTTTTCAATTTTTTCAGTTAACATTTCTATTTCTTTCGAAAATGAATCTACTTTATCTAATGCGTCCTTTAATTCTCCTCTAAATCGATCTTCTTCATGAATTTTTTGTCCACACAGCGAACATATTCCTTCATCTAATAATTTATTGATATCTTCAATTTTTTGTTCGATAACTGCTTTCTTTTTTTCTTTCTCGGAAGTCTGTTTTCGTGCATCTGAGATTTGTTCGCGTATTTGCTCTTCTGTAAATTTTGTTGATAGTTCGACTAATACGATTTTCTTGACTTCCTCTTCATTTAACTTAATGTTACTTTTAGCGGTCTTAAGTTCTTTATCAATCTGCTCTCGTAATTCTATATATTCTTTAAAAGTTCTTTCTCTATTCTCTAATTCTATTATTTTTTTAGAGACATTATCTTTTTTTGATTTAATTTCATCAAGATCTTTTTGGATAAGACTAATTTCATTTTGTTTTAATTCGCTCTCCTTTTCCATACTACTAATTTTACTCTCTTGGACTCGTATTTCATTTTCTTTTTCAGGAATCTTATCTTCGATCCCTTCAAATTGACTAAGTTTGCCTGTAATCTTTGTAATATCGTGTCTTAGTTGATCACTTACGACTTTTATATTTCTTATGGCAACTTCATATTTCTCAATACCAAACACGTCTTTCAGAATCTCAAATCGTTTATCTGGATCAGCTTCTAAAATCTCTTTTACTGATTCCTGTGGGGTATATACCGTATATCTAAATAAATCAATTTTTTGTGCCCGTTCATATCTTGTAACCGAATAATTGAGCGTTTCTAAAATCTTTCTACGCAAATCAGTTGCAGCATAGGACATTTCACTCTCATTTATTGTTAATGAACCTTTAGTTTGTGAAACCTTTCCCTTTTTATTTTTTGAAAGACCCCTTTTTATAACATATCTATCTTCATCAAGTAAAAATGATAACTCCACAGATGCTTTATTTTCTCCTCGACGTAAGATAGAGCCTCCACTTAAATCCGCACTTGTTAATGTTCCAAACAAAGCAAATTCGATGGCCTTTAGAACTGAACTTTTTCCACTACCGATATCTCCGTAAAAAAGCATTGTTGTCCGAGGTAAAGTGAGATCTAAACTTTTGATACTTCTAATATTTCTTATTTTAATCGACTCTAAAATCATACATTCTCACCATCCTTATTCAAATTGAAAATTGTAATAAATTGCTGAAGCAGTTCTACATTATACTCTCCTACTTTCTTTCCCTCCTCTCTATCAACACCTAATACTTCTAAGACTTCATGAATTTTGTTTTCCATGTCTTTTTTAGAAATCTTTTTAAAATTCGTTTGTTCAGCATGCTCATGAATTAATGTTTCCTCGATCTCTTCATTTGTTTTTCCAACAACAACGCTTATTGGAGTATAGTCTTTTGATGTAAGAGCATTCTTATTTATTAATACATCAAGTGCTCCCCTATCTCTTAATTGAGTTGTAATTTCATTTGATTTAATTTCATATGTTCTACCTGATGTAAGCGAACCTATAATTCGAACTGTTACAATTTTTTCCTCAGCACTTATAGCAGAGATTTTCTGTTCAATATAATCTAGAGATTCTATAACAGTTTTATTAGTGCAATCAATGACCAGTGAAAGAATTTCTATTGGTTTGATTGGAATAAATTTAACTTTAAAATCCGAACTCTGAGATGCTATGTCGATATCTCCAGAAACTATACAGAAACCACCATATTGATATTTTTCAAGCTCCCGAAAATTTGTTGGATAAAGTGATCCAGGGTAAATAATTTTATTTTTTCCATTAACAACAAGAGTTTGGTCTCCTTCCCGCAATTTTTCGGGAACTGTCTTATGAAGATGGCCACCAGCATAATAAGCGAAGTCTTGAGGTAATAGTGATTTTGGAGCAGATTCCATATCTTTGAACTCAATAGGTTTTAATTCACTCAGCATCGTGTGTAATACAAAAATCTTAATTCCTTCTTCATTCTCTAAATTCTCTCGTATTAATCGCATATAATCTTCAATTTCTAAGCTTCTTTTTCGAGCTCGTAATCCAGTTAGTTTTATATGAGTTTTTGGATCTTGGAAAAATTGTAATTTTAATTTGTTATTGTCCATGTTCTCACCTTTAGATAAATCAATAAATAATCCAGCCGAAATTAAGGGACGGATCATTGAATTATCGGATGGAGAAAAATCGTGTGAGCCCATTATACCATAAACAGGGATATTTTTATCCTGTAACTTTTTTAACTCCTTTACTGCCAAATCCACAACATCCACTTTTGGATTACTTATATCGAATAGATCGCCACTGATAATAACAAAATCTACTTCTTCTTCAAGAATTTTATTAATTGCCTGCTTGAACGCATCATATCCCATTTGATTTAATATCTCATTTCTCCAAGCCCCTAGATGACAGTCAGATAAATGGGCGAATTTTACAAACATAATTTTCACATTTAGTACATTTTTTTAATTAATCTTTATGAAAATCCTGGTGATACTATTTTAGTCTTTGGATCTTGCTTTTGCTTACCTTCCTTAATAAAATCCTCAAATAAAGGAATGCTAATTGGAATAGCAAATTTAGTAAAGGTAGATGTAATAATGGCCTCTCCCTTATCAAGACTTCCGATTGTTTGATAATCATCCGATAAGTCTTGGGCAGCACTATCAATTAAAGCCCTGCGTTCTGGACCCATCTCATTACCAAGAATAATTTTTGTATTCATATTTGCCAATATTTCTCGGTCGATTATACTAGGAAGTTGTGTAATTGCAATAAGACCTATTTGAAATTTTCTTCCCTCCCGTGCGATTTTTCCAAAGATATTATCTATTTTCTCCAATACTTTTTTTCCTATTACTCGTGGAGCTTCTTCTATTACGATTGATATAACGGGTCTCTCATGTAATTTGTCTTGAAACTTAAGCTTTTTATATTCTTTAAAAATCCCTTCTACAATAATTGAGGCAATAAATATTTCTTCTGCGCCTTCTAATAAGGATGTATCGATTATTACTGTTTTACCATTTGATAAAGACTTTATGATAGCATGGGTAGTTTGTTCATTGCCACTAGAAGTATAGATCCCCCTTTCAGTAAGAGTTCCATCATCTTCAAGAGAAAGGTTTAATAATAGACCAAGTTTTCTTCTAAGGACTTCTACGGTTTTCAGATCCACTCCTATTCTTTTTAACTCTTCTGGAGTGTGATCGTCATATATTTTTTGGATCCAATTTTTTCTATCTTGACGATAAAACACTACAATTGCTTGTTTTTGGGCATCTGTAAGACTTATACTCCCCATAATATGTGCCGGATTAATAAGATTCATATTAAATTTCAAATCAAGCGCTCCTGAAGTACTTCTAATAGTATAATATTCTAAGAATTCAGGACTTTTTGGGTGATCTCTCAAACCTTTTTGGGTTATACTTCCATAATATTCATTGTGGGGGTCAAATATTAGTTTTCCGCATTTATCATTTTCCAGAAGATCATACAATATAGTTTTCACTAAATTTGATTTACCTCTTCCTGTTGCTGCGGGTATTAAGATGTGATGTTTTAATACCTCGGCAGCATTAACCTTTACATTTATATCTAAAACTTTAGAACCGGAACGTACTTTACCAAGATTTAATGGCGTCTCAATCTCTTCTTCTTTAAAAAATTGGAGATGAGATTGCTCTAATTCAAAAATATCTGAAAAGAATTTAGGTAATTTTTTGGGAATTGTAAGCTCATATTTTTCGGAGATCTCATTTTTTCTAACAGATATTAATTCTCTGGCATGAGCAAGCACGTAATTCCTTAGTTCAGGTTCGTAAATCTTGAGATTTGAACGTTCTCTTTCCAATCCATAACCTGCCATTAACTCCAAAGAACTATCAGGAATTTGACTTCCATAGAATAGATCTTTAATCTGGAAAATTGAATATTCATTCATACTATTTCCAGCGACAATTAATTCTCCAATTTCAAAGTCTTTGTCGGATTTTTGCCTTAATATTAACTTTGCAAAAGAACCTGATACGAAACTTCCTATTTTATTTCCTAAATCAATCATTTTTTTTTACTGTTTTATAATTTTTAAAATTTATACATTCATTTACTTGTATTTTCTTTAAACCAATTATTCAAAGTACCCTTTCTTGATATGGCACTCTTTTTGGTATTTTTTTTCTTAAGATTAAACAAATTTTTCAATTCTTCTAATTCATTATTCGATAAACTATCATGAATTCCTCTATAGACTTTTATCTTTTGCTTTACTGCTTCTTTAAGATCATTAAAATTTGGTTGTGGGACTGAAACTGAGCTTTCATCTTGAAATTCCCATTTTGAACCATCTGGATTAGATATCTTATGCTCCAAATTTTCGGGATTGATAAGGAGGTTAAAAAAACCCTCAATTTTTTCAATGATTTCATCATTTTTTTCTTCCAATTCTTTATATTTTTCATAAATCGCTGTAGGTTTGCCCAAATTTTCACTTTGGCTTGTTGAAACCCCTAGAAATTTATCTAAATTAGGAGATATAACAATAATTTTGCCTAGTGACTCTTTGACCAAATTTGCAATTTCTATTGTTTTCTTATATGCATTTCGTTTGCCTGTAATTTTCGAAGGACTTTTTTTTGTATAATTTGGTAAGAAGTATGGATCTTCATCTAATAACACTGTATACGGGATTCCAATGGAATTGAAAACTTTCAAAAAACGAGGAATGTTATATTTTCCCCTTGCGTTTATAATGGAGACATTTGATACATCAAGTTTTCCTTCTTGAATCAAGATATTCGTAACTATTTCTTCTGAAGGTCCTTCTATTAAGACAATCTTCTCTGAAAAGAATATTTCTTTTACATTAGGATCAAATAACAATAGGGTCTTAATTTCTTCCTTAATCTCAGTTAAATGAAGTTCACACTTATTAGATTTTGTACACTCTTTTTCTTTATTGAATAAAAATACATAATCTAAATTGAGTAAGTCTATAAATTGTGGAGAATGTGAAGTTAGAAACGTCTGGTAATTAGGAAGGTCACTCAAATTTCTTAATATTTTAGCAATTTCTCTTTGAAACTGAGGATGTAAATGCGCTTCTGGTTCTTCAAATAGAAGTATATATGAAATATCTTGTCCTAAGTTCAATTCATTTTTAATTTTTAAAAATTTAAAAAGTGCATATCTCTGAAGGCCGGTTCCTTTATTATTAAGAGGTGTAGGAACACCATCATTAAAAATAATATCTATATGCAAAGGAAAAGCTTCACTAATTTCCACATCCTGAAGGTTGATATCAACTGAGGTATTAAATAATTTAAGCTCTTCATTAAATTTATCTCTAAGGATATTCATTTTTGTGTGTCTTTCTTTCTTTACTTGTTTTTGAATATCTCTGAAATTTTTTTTTACATCTTCAGCTTCAATGTCACTAAGAATTGATCTTATCATTTGGTAAACAGGAGAAGTTGATTTTGTTGCTTGAAGTTCTTCTTTGGGATCCATTATTGCAGGAATAAAATAACATTCGCCAATTATCTTAGGATTATTTGTTTTTACAAATCCTTGATATTTTGTTTCGCTTAAAAGTTCAATTCTATCTTTTTCGATTTCGGGATGGTTTACAAAATAGGTTTCCTTTATTGTTATCATATTATCCTTGGTAATTTTACCACGTGGGACTAATTCTTTCATAATATTCTTTAGTTCTTCATCTCTATCAAAGTCAGGTCGTCCTGGATTTTTATTCTCAAGAAGAGTTTTAAGGTCTTCGTCAAAATCACGGGGATATGATGGTATATAGCTTTTTACATATCCATGATGCTCATAATTAAGTTTTCCGTCATTATCAATCCCTGCTTCTAACTTAATTTTTATTTTTCCATCAAAGAAATACATTTTGTTGTTATTTTGCTCTATATCAGTTAAATTATCATATGTCAGTGTAATTTGGAGCTTCTTTTCACTCTCTTCATCATCAATTTGTCTTATTATAAAATCGTCTCCAGAGAGATTCTTTGGATTGTAGAAATAATAAATAGCCCATAATAAATTTGATTTACCTGTATTGTTTTTTCCTACAATTATATTATGCTTTCCTACTTCCTCATCAAAGTTATCAAGAGAACGAAAATTCTCTATGGTAATATGACAAATTTTCATGACATTGCTTACACTCTTCTAATTTTTTCTTATTGCATTTAATAAATCATGCGCATCGATAGAACGAATACGCGGTAATATATACTTTTCATAAATGTTAGGATCAAACTCAGAAAGTATCTGAATTTTTTGAGGTTCCATTTCCCGCACTCCGACCCGTGATAGTTGATCTACTTTTATTAATCCATAAGGGTATCCAGGAAATGATAATGCATTTGAATTCTGTGCTAAGTTTGCGATAATTACTTCTTTCTCTTGTTGACTTAGCTTATTTGATTGATCCAAAAATATATCAAACCGAAAGGGTGAACGAGCCTCTTTATGAAGTTTGACGAAATATACATCTGCTAAATTATCGGCTTTAGTCATTTTATATATTGGATGATAATACCATTTTTCTTTTGGATATTTCTCACTGGCAATCATATCAATTAAAGATATTAAAGAATCTCCATTTTTAGTAATTAACCTACAACTCTTTGATAATCCGGTTATATATACATTCTTTTCTTCGGCCAATGATTGCAAATCTCTTACTAAAAGAACTTCATCTTTATATCCTGTCTGAAGAGATCCATCCCTCACAAAAATATCCCCACTTTCTAACTCGGCCTCAATAAATTTCGTAGCATAAAACCACTCAGCAAACCTCATTGCTACACCTCCAAATGCTTCAATAATTGGTCTGAATCGAAATCCGTATAACATCCTTACTTCTTCCATTTTAATTATGATTTCGTCTGTTGGTAGAAACTCCTTAAACTCTGGTTCACGTGGAAATAGTTGTATATTGTATGCAATTTTTCCATCATCTAAAGGTTCTAAAATTGTAGCTGAATAGAATTCGATTACTTCAGGAATTTCTTCGAGATCAATAATGTTATTATTTTCAAAAATAGCTCCTGCGATTCTTGTTAGACTAATACTAAAATCTGAAGCACTCAAGATTGAAGCGGTCCCGCCATCAACAAAACCAAGTTTTCTCTTCTCGTCACACTCAGGAATCTTAAAAATTCTATCCCCGGTAATATCGAAGCTTTCACCTTCTTCTCCTTCGCTATAAGGAGTATCACCTTTCAATCCTTCTTTCTTACATTCTTCAATAAACTGGATACATTCTTTTAGAGGGGATTTTTTACCGTTGGTGTTCATAATTATTTACTTTTTTTCGCCTTATTGATAATTATTTATTCGCAACACTTTTTTATCTTATTTGAAAAATATTACTCAATACATATATATTTTTGTGATCATAATTATTGTAAAGTAGATATATTTAAAAGAAAATATATTAATTCATTAATAACAATATTTATAGGAATAAAAAATGATTAAAAGACTATTAACTAGAGCTTTAATCATGAATGATACCAATTGCCAAATCGTTTTAGTGGGACACTCTTCTTTCAAGTTAACTCTTTCTATAGATAAAGAGATTGTTCATAAAATAATCTTCGTAACCGAAAAAGAGAAACTTTCTGGGACTGAAGAAGCTCTAAAAATCCTTTCCGAACTAATAAGAATGTATGAACAGAGAAAGGTTGCTGTGGAATATGTTGAATTTGATTTTCATATTCAAACCAAACCAGTCGCACAGCTTATATATTTAATTCTCCAACAAAAACAAATTGGGTATAAAAATGTTGTTGTCAACATATCAGGGGGATTGAGATATATGAGTATTTGGTTTTATATTGCATGTTCAATAACTAGCACAAAAATTATTCACGCTGATTATAAATATGAAGGCAATGAGGAAGTAGGGATTAATTCAAATGTAGAACTTATTACTCTACCATTTAACAATATCACAGGTAAGCAGTTTGAATTTTTAGAACTTTTTTTCGAACCAGATTATTCTGTCGAAGATTTTTTCTCTCAAGAATATAGTTTTAATGACCATCTTGTATTAGCAAAAATAAAAAAGTATAATTCTTTAGAACAATTAAGAAAGACTCTGGAAAAGAAGAAAAATAGTCCTCTAACTCGTGGTTCGATCAACGGATATATTAAGAAACTACAAAATTTGTCTGCTCTTGAGATTTTTCCTAATCCAAGAGATAAAAAAGAAAAAACTATTACTATTAGTTATTTAGGAATAGCATTTTTCTTACAGAATTTATATATTAAATTGAATTAGAATTAAATGAAATCAAAAAAATATTAAATTTATTAAAAAATATTTGTTTGGGTTTTGACAAAAATAGCACTATAATCATCAAAAGAGTAAAATTTAGTTTAAAAATATGAAAAACATAAAGTATGAAATGAAAATTTAAAAGGTATTTGAAATGGAAATAACAGAACCAGGTTATTATAGTTTAACAATTAAAAGCGTTGTAGAATCAGTGTATCAAAGAAAACTTCTTCTTCCAGCAATACAAAGAGAATTTGTCTGGAGTACGGAACAAATGATAAAACTATTTGACTCATTAATGAGGGGTTATCCAATAGGCTCGTTTCTGTTTTGGACAGTAAGTGAGGAAAATATAAACAAGTTTGATTTTTACGAATTTATTAAAAATTATCATGAAAAAAAGAAAAAAAGTAATCCAAAAGCAAATATATCCGGGGAAAGCAAATTAAATGCAGTTTTAGATGGACAGCAAAGACTCACTGCATTATTTATTGGACTTAAAGGATCTTATGCCGAAAAAATTCCCCGAAAACAATGGAGTGATGAATCAGCTTTTCCAGAAAAAAAATTATATATTAATATATTGTCCAAACCTGTTAAACCTGATTTAGAATATGATTTTCAATTTTTAAAACTTCAAGATGCTATTAAACAGCCACCAAGCATTTATTGGTTTGAAGTTAGCAAGATACTTGAATTTAAAAATCACTATGATATAAGTACATTCTTAAGAGAGGAAAAGATAATTGATTTTCAATATGCAGATAAATGTTTAACCCAATTATTTTCGATAATAGTGAGCGAGAAATTAATTACATATTACTTAGTAGTTGCCCAAGATCTAAATAAAATTCTAAATATTTTTATCAGGATAAATAGTGGAGGAACTCAATTGAGTAATTCTGATTTATTACTCTCAACTTCGATAGCAAAATGGAAAGATCTTGATGCTAGGAAGGAGATAACTGAATTTGTTGATGAAATAAATAGTATTGGAGATGGATTTCTTTTTAATAAAGATTTTATTTTAAAGAGTTGTCTAGTCCTAATAGATTTAAGAAATATTGCTTATAGAGTTGATAATTTTAATAAAGAGAATATGGAAGATATTGAAACTAAATGGAATGAAATAAAAGCTGCAATAAGAATGACAGTTGAACTGGTATCCAGTTTTGGATACAACTTCCAGAATTTAACTTCGAATAATGCTTTGATCCCGATTGCTTATTATATTCTTAAGAAAGATGTACCTAGGAATTTTTTAGACAATTTTAACTATATCAATGATAGAAATCTAATCCGAAAATGGTTAAATCTTTCCTTAATTAAAAGAGCATTTAGTGGACAACCAGATAATGTTTTGAGACCTATTAGAACAATCATAAAAGAAAATTTAAGTTCTTTTCCATTAGGGAAAATTGTCAACCATTTCAGAGGAGGTAATAAATCATTAATTTTTTTTGATGATGATATTCAAGGTTTATTATCCTACAAATATGGCCAAAAACATACTTTCTCAGTATTATCTCTTTTATATCCTGACTTAAATTATACAAAAAAGTTCCATCAGGATCACATTTATCCAAAGGCATTTTTTAAGAAAAGAGAACTAACAAATAAAGGAGTTAGCGAAAAAGATATCGAATTTTATCAAGAAAACTATAATTTCATTGGAAATCTCCAATTATTAAAAGGCATCAAAAATGAAATGAAAGGATCTAAAGACTTTTTAGAATGGTGTGAAGAACAATATCCAAATGAAAGCACAAGAAATCGATATTTCCAAGACAATCATATTCCCTCAGATATATCACTAAATTTTGATAATTTTAGAACATTTTTACAAAAGAGAAAAAATCTTTTATTCCAAGAATTTCAAAAAATTCTCAAATTGTCGGATTATGAAGAAGAAAGTGAAAAAGAGAGTGAATTAATCGAAATAAGTCCACCATTAGATCAAGAAGAAATATTTAACAAATATTCAACAAAAAGAAAATTCGTACATGCAGAAATTAGAAGAATTATCAAGCCTTATCATGAGAGGATTGCAGGAGAAGTTATTGAATACTGTGATTATATTCTATTAAACAAAACTAAGTTGGTTTGTCATAAATTATCTGAAAAACTAAATAAAAATAACCGAAAGAAAATTTCATTCGTTATGATTAAGGAAGTTAAAGAAAATGATTCAGAGATGAAGAATATTGAACTAAATACTCCTCTAGGAGAACTTGAATTCAATTATTCGAGAATATGGCATATAATTAAAGATATGATGAGTGATGCATGGATAAGTAGTGATGCAATGAACTTTTTAAGGAATTATCTTGAAAAATGGTTAATAATCCAAGCTCAAAATGCTATAAAAAAAATGAAATTAAGAGCCCCTAATAGAATAACGCTGAAAGTTGAGGATTTCAAAATTTAAGTCTTTTTAAAATTTGAATATGGGGTAAAACATCCAAAAAAATGTCAGGATTTAAGAAACAATATTTTTATTCACAAATTTTTTTAGATATTAACAGGGTCGAAGTTGAGGAGGAAGTGCGAGATTTTTACCTGCCTATTACGAAGAATTCCATGGAAAAACATCGACAGTATTTCCCATCTTTAGTTAACGTCATGGAACCTGAAGTAAACTTTTTTAAGAATTATGAGGGAAGGAGCTGCATGGCAACGCTATACGGCTATGAACGCATGCCAGAAGAGCCGGTTGATGAGAATGATGAAGAGGGACAAAACCTTTGGCTTACCATACTCGATTTATTACTCGGTTTCGTAGGCACCATGCGCAAATCACATGAATTCGAGTTGCATGCTTACGGTATGGCGTATAACGAAGAAGAATTTGGCTGGTTTTTGTACTCTACTGGTGCTAGGGTGCCCGCAGAACAAATCTATAGTAAATTTCCAAAAGAACATGTTACCATCTAATAGTCGATAAAAAAGAATTCACACTAAGTTTCTTGATATAATATAAGAACGATAGAAATTAATAATGAGCTATTCCGCATTAAAATCTTTCTTCAATCTTTTTAGTTCTGCTTCCTTTTCCTTAATTATTGCAAGCTTTTCTGTCTCTTTTTGCTTTTCAATCATAAGATTTATCTCTTCATATCTTTCTAAATACGGTTTCATGAATTCTTCTCTAAACTGATCTATTTCAAGTTCCTTTTTTTCTCTAATCTTATCAAATATTGGCCATAAACCTTCTGAACTTCGAGTTATTACTGTTAGAAGATTTAACAGTAGAGAAGGCTCGTGCTTTATAAGACGCTCTAAATTTTTCTTTATGTGCTCAGGATCCTCTCCTGCGCGTTCTATAAACTTTTTAACCTCTGCTTGGAAGACCTTATTTAACCTTTTTTCACATTCTTCTTCAGTCATTTCCTCAATAATGCCTTCAAGTTTTTCGGTTCTTTCATGCATCTCATATTTCCTTAATTCTAGCTTTTCATAGTAATTTTTACCAAAAATTATCTCTTCTGTGTCTGTTGAATGTGTGTACCGTATAGAGTCTAACATGGCTTTCTTAACATTCCTTGGAATCATAACATGTTCATGGTCATAACTAGTTCCTGTAACTATTCCTGTCCCTATTTCATTCATAAAATGATATATCAATTCGTCTAATAATTTACGAGTTGCTTTATTTTCTTCCTCTAATTCATTTAACCTTTTCTCTAACTCCGATACTTTATTTTCTAACATGTTTATTTTATAGTTCTTGTCTTTTTATTTTCATTTAGTCAACTATTATTTTTATAATTTTCTGCATGAATTTTTGAATCCAAGAAGTTGTTGAACTATAATTAATGATTAAATTAGAGATAAGATAGGAAAATTTTATCGCAAGCATCTTGAGCAGCTTTCATTTTAGCACTTTTTACTCCGTTTGATTTACCAAAACCCTCAACTGTTTTAAGATCCTTTAGAATATCGAAACTAGAATCAATAGACATGATATTTTCGAAATTAAGTTTTACTTCAACTTTGTACTCAAATATCTTATCATGTGGTGGACCACTTTCATTAACTTTAATATACTCAGGTCTAAAAACATCACTCCTCCATTGTTTTTGAGATAAATCTTGAAGAATACTTATAGCATCTTGTTTTGTATTTAATTGGATTATTGAATAATATTCATGCAATTTTTGAAATTTAATTTGTTCTTCTGCAGAAATGTCGTGTATAATTGTATTATCAGCCCCGAAAAATTTATCCACGATTTTTTGTTCAAATCCAGTACGTTCCATTATCAAGTCCCAAACATCTTGGCATTTTTTGTATCCCTTTTCTAAAAATAATACTCCAAAAAACGCTTCCATTATGTCTTCTTTCATGCTTGCTTGTAGTTCTGTACCGACATATTTTATAAAAGGTTTAATATCTATCAAATCAAATAATTCTGATAAGGATTCTGTCTTTACAAAATGGCTTCTTATTCTTGTCATGGTGTCCTCATCGAACTTTGAACTTAGAAATAACCTCTCTGAAACGATTAAATCCAGTACAGCATCTCCAAGAAACTCTAATCTTTCATAGTCCTCAACATCCTGACCTAAACCTTTTATAGAGCCATGCATAAATGCTACTTTTAATTTTTTTAAATCAAGATCAATAATATTAAAAATCTTTAACCAATTATTCAAAGCTTCATCCATCAGATTATCACTCCTAATACAAATCAGAAGCGTAAATTATTTTTAAATTTTTGTTATATCTATAACCATTTGATTTATAAAATTTCGTAAGTTCGTGTTGTTCCAAGACAGGAAATTAAATTTTTTCCTTCCTTCTCTTTTTCCATACCAAGTTCAAAGAAGTCAATCAAAGAGTTATAAAACTGGGTTTTGTAACTACCCAAAAAATTTTATTGTTAGTTATATTATTAAAATGGTTCTGATTCTAAACCGCTTAATCCATCCTTAGATCCTGAGTTACTCATAGCAATTGTACCATGTGGATGTAAAATTCTTTGATCATCAAGGGCTTGACACGTTTGATATAAAAAATTTAAGAAGCTATAAATTTGGTTTTCAATATTTAATTTAGTAATATACCCTTCTTTTCTACCTTCTTGTTGTGATAATTGCGATATCTTTAATACTATTGGGATCTCTTTTATTAATTTAGATGGGAAAAATTGTGGCCAACGAGTGTTAATCGGTGAAATATTTTTAAATATTGTTTTCCACCCATGAGAATCAATAATATTACTCCTTGAAGTTTTGTGATATTTCTCATAATATTTGTATGGAATATTCCAATTAACCTCTAATCCTTGCTTCATAATGTACAAGTAATCAAACCTTTCTGATGGTTTAATATCATAATCTTTAATCGTTTTATTAATATATTGTAAAATAGATCTGCGTTTTTTCCAAATAGAATCATAAGCAAAAATAAAACAAAGAGGGGGATGAATTTGCCATTTCTGATCTCCATTTACTCTTTTAAAAAATTTCAAATTTCTTATATGTTTAATTTTTTCAAAACAATCTATTAATTCATGATTATTTAAGGTAGTTTTAACTTCAATTGTCATGAGTATACTTTCTAATAGCAAAAAATCAGTGTTATTGAAAATTTTAGGGTAATCATTGGAATTCCAAATTATGATATCTTGTTCTCTTGATTCTTTTCCATTATTATCTAATAGAATCTTTCTTTGTTCAATTTGATATTTATTAGGTAAAAAATGTTTTAAAAAATCCTTAAGAACTCTTTCATTTTCCTCACCTTTTATGCCTTGATGATCATAAAGCGAATTTAAATCTTCAACCTTATCTCGAAATTCACTATAAATATATTTCCAAATCTTATCTTTTTTAGATTTTAAGTGATCTTCTTTCATATTAATCAAATTTAGTATATAATTATTGTAACCAATTTTAGGAATAACTTAAGATATTCATATTAAGTCCAAACCTAAAAAAGTTTTTTGTGAATATAGCAATAACTTTACAGATCTTTATATTTTTACATTTTCAGACTAAAACTGTCGTATCATCGGGATGGGATATAATTAAAGTTATCTTGTTTATTTTTCATTATTCTGACCAAATCTTCAAATGACACAGGAAAAAAGTTATTATTATCAACACCTATATCGTGTTGCTTTCCTATAGACTTCAAGCTTGCGTGTGAATGCCCATATAATTGCCATGAATTATAATGACTCTTACTCCAAACTCTCATAGCATAATGACAAAGTGTAATTGATTGATCTACGATCTTTATATCTTTTAAATGAGAAATCGAAATGCAATATTTTCTAGCTACATTTACCACTTTGCTTGAATCATGGTTTCCAATAATATAATAAATTTCAATATCCTCAAAAATTTCAAAAAATTCATGTGCTACTTTTACTTTAAATGTTAAATCCCCAAGTCATTTAATTCATTTAAGTTGTCGGGAATTTTATTTTGAATAATTTCCATTAGTTTTTCTGGATCTTTATTTAGAGCCTCGACATCTCGATGACTTAAGTCAGCTCCAACAATTAATTGCATCTCCCCTTCATTTTTTAATAATCTGGCGATTCCTCCAGCAGCAGCAACTAAAACTGACGAGGAAAAATAACCTGCTACCCTTTTATACAAAATTGATCTTTCCAAAGCCGGTATTAAAAACTCTCTAACTAGGTTTCTATGAATTGATTTATACGTTCTTTTCCATTCGTATTCTTTTAAGGAGGTTATTTTACTCATATATTTCATCTCGGGTGAATGAATCAAACTCTGATTTTTTCGAAATATTACGTTCAATTCTCCAAAATCGGCTACGAGCATCTATAATCTGTCTTATTTTAAAGTCAGAACCATCTTCATTTTTACTCAAAAAAGCATCTATTGTCATAAAATTTGCCTCATTATTTGTCTTCTAATATTGCTTTTTTTACGCCTTGTTCTCTATTAATATTATTTTTGGTTTTATTTAAAATTAAATTATCAAATAAAACATATATAATTTTTTTGGAGAAAAATAATCAGAACCTTTTCAACTCTTTTTTTCCACATTTTTCTCCGCAATTACATAAGAAAAACTAAAAATGTTCCCAAATGGAAACATTTATATATATTTTTATGATATATTCTTAACAATAACGTATATTCTTTACAAAAATATGGGTAATAAAAAAGATAGTCAAATTAGGGAATTACCGAAAAGTCTTCTAGGTATTGAAACTATTCTACTTTATCTGGATAAGAAAAATAAAGAACTTTTGAGCATTAGAAATATTAGTGAAAGCACGGGACTTTCAATGCGAGTAACTAAGAACATTTTATTACAATTAGAGAGGCTAAAACAGTTAGAAAGAGTAGTAGTAAAAAATAACATCCTTCCAAAATGGAGAATAACTAAATTCGGTAAAAAAGTTATCAAAGAAGCGCAGGGGATACAAAAAAAAACTAAATTTCCGACGAGAGAAGATGAATTATTAAATAATATATTGATCCCAGCAGACATTGAATCAGTTTCTATAAAAATTAAGGAAAACAAGGAAGCTATTATATCCCAATTAAAATCAATGCAATTAGATTTGAGTAAAATGCTGGGAACAGTACTGAACTTAAATGACCCTATTTTTGAAGATTTATTAAGTGTTATTATAAAACAAATTAAACATTTTAGACAAAGAGTTTCAAATCTCTCGTCAGATCCGTTAGCGACTTCTCAGTTAAAAATAAAAGACGAAAAACAGAAAAAATACTCAAAGGAAGAGATAAGAAATCTATTAATAGAAATATTCTTCTTTGATTCAGTAATTTTCAATGAAGTAGATCGAATAATCGCCTTTAATAAGCTTTTATCTCAAATGTTAGAGAATGAAGAATATTCAAAAGGTTATTCAACAGCAAAGGACTTACGAGAAGAAATTAGGCTTCTCTCGGTATTGATTAGCAAGAGAGAGACTATAAAGATTAATTCTCATGTGTTATCTAATCAAAATTTAAATTCAATCTCAAAAAATAAAATAAATTCAGATATTTTATATGATATAATCGAAATCCCAATTTCTAATGAAGTTCAGAGTGAAGAAATAAAAGATTTAATATTAAAACAAACAGTAAAATTAAATAAAGGAGCTAAACAAGTGAGTGATTTTTCTGGTGATATTAGAGAAAATATTCCACTATATGCATTTTATCAACTAATTTTAGACGAAAAACCAAATTTTACTTTCACAATTGAAAAACTGGAGGAAATTATAAATTCTCTTGCTGATGAAGGCTATTTACCAGGTATAAAAATAATTCAAGAAGATGAGGATCATTACCTCAAACTTGTTCAATTTAATATCCAAGACTTTTCTGAAAACGAGTTAGAATTAATTTCTAAAGCATTAAAATTTCAAAGTTTTTCACTAACAGACATAGTTGGGGCAACGGGGTGGAGTACTAACCAAGTGGTGAAAATATTAAATCATCTTACTGAAGTAGGAATTCTAAAATATTCGAAAAATCATCTTCATGGTGAACGCTGGTTCATCGTTTCAGAGCAATAATTTAATATAATTAAAACTAAGCTAAAAAATAAAAGTTTATATTAAATATGGTAAAAAATAAAATAAAGGGAAAGAAATGTCAAAAGATATAAAAATTAATATTTTAAATGTGTTTTTTAAAGAAATTAAAGGTAAAAAATTTAAAGACAATGATCCTGAGATAATTGCATGGCAAAGAAAAGATAGAGGTAATCTTGAAACCTCTTTATTATATTCTTTTCCGCAACCAGGTGATAAGATTAAAGATAAGAAATATTTCGCTGTAAAAGATTATGAGAAAGCGTTATTTTATAATCAAGGTGTACTGGTTGATGCTCTTCGAGGTGGTATATATGAGCTTGACAAAAAAGCTAGAATAAAAGGAACCGAAATAGTATGGATTGATACTTCCTTAAATGAAATTCCATGGGGCATCCCCAAAAAGAACGGTATTCCCACCAAAGATGGAGTTATTATTGGAATATTTGGTGATTTAAAACTTAAAATAAACGATGTCAAGACATTTTATAACGATGTCGTAGCAGGTAAAAAAGAATGGATTGTGCAGGATCTCAAAAATTGGATAAATAGCCTTTTACATACATCCTTAAGAGATATTTTTAAAAGCTATAATGTAAAACAGGTAATATTAGAAGATCGTGAGAGAGTGATCAACTTAATTACATCAAAAATAACTGAAGAATTCTTGAGATATGGTTTGGAACTTGAAACTTTTAATATAATTGGAATCAAACCTCCCGAAGATATACAAGAGGTTCTTGATGAAGATAAGAACAAAATGAAATCAAAATCTCAAGTGTCCCGAGGCAATTTAGAAGAACTGATTCAACAAAAAGAAGGTATCCTGATACGCTTGGAAGAATTAAATACAAAGAAAAACCAGCTTCAAGACCAGTTACTAAACGACGAGATATTACAAGATGAATACGATAAAAAAGAAAAACAAATTCAAAAGTTTATCAAAGAAACAGAAGAAAATTTAAAGAAAGTAGAAGAAAATATATCAAATTCTTAGTATTTTTTTTAAAAGTTGATAGAGATTTACCAAGAGTTTATCAGATTAATTATTATAAAATAAAAAAATCGGTTAATGATTATGAAAGATAGCGAGTATAATGAAAAGGTCCCAATGATTGTAGCGTTACAAAAAAGTACAGAATTATTTAACAAAAAAAAATATGATGATGCAATTGTTATTTTAGAGAAGGTTTTAAAAAATGATCCCTCAACGGATTTATCTACAACAATAAGAGGAGATGTGTGGTTTAACCTAAGTGTGTTGTATGTTTTAAATATTCAATTTAGAAAAGCTTTTGAAGCCCTAATCGAGTATATACCATTCACAACTGTAAGATCTTATTACCAAGTAACTTTTTTTCAAGATCAACTTACGGAATCCCAAACAAAAGCTCTAAAGCGAAATTTTAAATTTAAAAGTTATTCCCAATTCTTAAAGTCATCAAAATATAAGAAATCATTTAATAAATTCTTAAAAGAACTCGAATCTATTTTCACTGATACTGAAATTTTAATTAACAAAGAAGAATTTTTAGAGGCTAAGGAACGGTTAAATTTTATTAAGCAAATTATTTTGTACTCTAACTTTAATGCTGTGGATATTATGAGTAAAGACCTAACATTCGAAAATAAGGAATTTTATAATCTCTTCTCTAAAGCGGATAAATTGGCAGGCAAATGCGAATCTAAATACATGCAAATCATTGGTAATATTCTTGAGGAGAAGCTTTCTTCCATCGAAAAATTAATTGATGAAGGTAAACATTCTGAAGCAATTGAAATGTTAAATGAGTTCCTGAAACCAATTAAAATAAACAGTTTTTCACAAACTCAAAGAAAAGCTGAAGAAAAATTACTTTATCAATCTCATGAAATAGTTAGACGTGCTAAGGATTTACTAAAATTAGCACAAGATAAACAGGAAGCAGAAACGCCCGAAGAAAAGGCGTTACGAGAAATTCTCATTCATTCACTTAATATTTCATCAAATGTGTTCTCCCTTGCCATACATCCTAATGGGAAATATCTTGCCAGTGGATCAGAGGAAATTTTAATATTGGATTTAGAAACTTTCAAATTAGTAAAGTCACTTAAAAAAAGAAGAAAACCTGATTATGTACATTCTATTGCAATATCGTCTGATGGGAAATACATAATTAGTGGAGATCGCAATTACAATTTAACATTGTTTGATTTTACCTCAGGAGAAATTTTATGGAGTATTGAGGAAAATATTGAAGATATTCATTCCGTAGCGATATCTCCTGATAATAAATACGTCGTCTGCGGTTTAGGAAGAGGTAAATTTGGAGGTCCTCCTTGGGATTCAGATGTTATAGTGTTTGAATTATCTTCGGGAAAATTGATTCATACACTTGTAGGTCATAAAGAGCCAGTAGGTGCAATCGTAATTTCTTCAGATTCTCAATTTATTATTAGTGGAGCTATGGATATAAAGATATGGGATTTAACTAGTGGAGAGTTGGTTAAAAATCTAGAAGTTAATTCTTGTATAAATTCTTTAATAATTTCTCCCGAGGGGAATAAATTTTTAAGTGCATCATCAAGCATAAAAATATGGGAAATGTCTACTTGGACGAAATCAAGAGAAATTTCCAGTGAAGGTGGAACAATTGAAGCATTAGCAGTATCGCCAGATTGCAAATATATTGTGGGTGGTTCTCGTTGGTCAGAAATCTTGATTTATGAATATGCCTCTGGAAAATTAATTAAAAAATTTAGAGCACATGAGCCTACGATTAATTCAATTGTATTTTCAAATGATGGAAAATATCTTATTAGCGGAGCTGGAGATATCAGAGATGGTAGTATAAAATTTTGGAATTTTCCGAATATAGTAAAACAACTAGAACGAGAAGAAAGAGAAGAGATAAAGAAAGAAGAAGAGTTAAAACAAAAGAAAATTGATGATAAAAAGCAGAAACTCGAAGAAATGAGAGAAACTTTTGAAGAAGAATATAAAGAAATAGAAACTCAAGTAAGGGCATTAAATTTAATAGATGTTGTTGAATCAATAAGTAATGTTTCGGAAATCTCTAATATTACAGTAAATCGAAATAAATTAATATCTAAAATGTTCGATATTTATCGAAAATATAAAAATCATGAAGAGTTCAACCAAAAGTTAACAGATATTATTTTAAGTTTCTATCAGCCCTATTTTGAGATAAATCCACTTGAAGTCAACATTCAATATTTCTCAATGTCTTTTAAAGGTTTAATACAAAGAGAAATTATTCGGTTAGACAATATTATTAAAGATAATGAAGATCTTGAAAATCTCTATAATAAATTGATAAAAATAGATTTTGATTCCTTTATTGATGAAAAATTGAGGTTTATTAGTAAGGAGGTAAATGAAATTAATTATGACGTTACTGTAGAAAGTATGTTTAATTTTTTATTGGATTTCTCTCAAATTATCCCCTCTGCAGTCAAAACAGATGATTCAACTGAGAATGAATACACCTTAAAGACAGGATGGGGACCTTTTTATTTTAAAATTTTGGAAAAAGAACTAAATAAAAAAATTGAATATGAATATGACTTTGTAGCCGATAATTGGGGTGAAAAAGGAAATTTTTCTATTGAATTAATTGAACCATCTCCAGGAAAAGTAGTAATAAGGACTAGAAATAATTTACAGGAAATTTCAGAAAAATCTAAAGAAAATCTACTAATTACTAATTTTTTAGGTCAATTCTTAAAGACATATATAGATCTTAGTATTGGTAAAATAGTAGCTAAACAAATTCAAACAATTTTCTATGAAAAAACTTTTGATGATTTAACTATGGGTAATTACAGAATTCTCCAAGCAAAAATTAATGCAATGGGTAAAAAATTCGCGGATTTAAAAAACAAATTCTTTGAGGTAAAAGCCCCTTTAACTTTAAATTCATTTAATTGCTCTGAATGTGGCGCTACTCTGAATATAACTTCGAAAGAAGAAAAATTTATAATCTGTGAGCACTGTAATACCCCCTTTTTAATGGAATGGCAAAGAGAATAAATAGCTTTTAAAAAATAAAAGAAATGAAAGACAAAAAAAATATTTGGGGAGAATTAGATAATCAAATGGAAAAAAAAAGGGAAAATGAGAATAATTTTTTACAAATCGAATCGGAATTTAATGAAATACGGGTAAAAATAAAAAATCTGAATTTTATTGATAATTTTATTCATAAAAAATCCATACATAATAGCGATAATTTATTAGGTTTTTTTAAAAGGAGAGATATATTATTAAATAAACTTAATTCTTTTTATGAGAAGTTTAAAGAAAACATTGATTTAAAAAGAAAAATTAAATCCATGCTCATTAGTTTTTATACACCTCATTTTGAAATAAACCCATTTGAAGTGGAGGAAAATCTCATTACATGTTTAAAGAGTAGTTTAGAGACTGAGATAACAAGATTAAAACTCATATTTGATAACTTAGGGAGAGTAGATGGTGAATTTAACAAATTTAAAAATGAACTAGAAACAATCAATTATAATGAATTAAAACAGGCATTTTTTGGAAAATTAGGTATGCATGCTAAAGAGTTTATTTTCAATGTTCCTGCAAATAATTTATACGATTTCTTATTAGATTTCTCTGAAGTTATCCCATTTCCAAATATATCTAAATCAGAAGACTGCTGGATCATTAATCACTTCATTTTCAATAAAAATTAGATATCCTTATACTAGATTCAATTGTTATTATTTTTTACTAACCATTTTAAAGTTAAATTTGCGATAAATTAATTTAAGTCTCAATAGGTTAAAGAAGAGTAAAAATTTCTAACCTTCATTGTAGATAAAAAAAATTATTTAATTATTATGGATTTTGAAAATTTCCTTAAATGTTTTAAAGA
>JAHLWT010000061.1 GCA_019057775.1 Promethearchaeota archaeon | reverse complement strand
TGGCAAAGAAATAAATGAATAATAGACAAGCTAGTGATTGAATTACGTTTATACCATAATTAGCGAAATAATAATCCTGAAATAGCATACTTATCATGTTAAATCATCCTTTTGTTTGTTGTAATCTTGGATCTAAAGCATCTCTTAAGCCATCTCCTAACAACATAAATCCTAAAACAGAAATTAAAATAAAAAGGCCTGGCCAAAGTGTCGCGTGGATAGCCGATAACTGAGCACTTGCGTAGTTAATATCTGTACCCCAATCCGGTATAGATGTATCACCAAATCCTAGAAATGCGATTCCAGAAAACCCAAGGATTGCACCTCCCACCCCTCCAAAAAAACTAATGATGATAGGTGATATTGCATTCGAAAATACATGTTTGAACATGACTTTAAAGTTATTAGCTCCCCCTGTTATAGCGGCTTCAACATATAATTCTTGCTTGACTTGTAATACTGAAGCACGCATCAAACGAGAATATCCCGTGATGGCAAACATACCAAATATTACTAACATGGCTAGTAAACCTGGATTTCCCATTAATTGAGTAATAAGGATAATTAATATCGTTCCTGGAAAAATGATAACAAAATCTACAATACGCATTATGATTGACTCTACTCTACCTCCGTAATACCCCGCTGCAGTTCCTACAACTACACCTCCTGATGCTGCAATTACAATAGTAATGAATCCAAATATAATTGCTGTTCTAGCTCCCCATATTATTCTTCCTAAAAGGTCATAACCAAATTTAGTAGTTCCTAGAATATGTTCTGCGCTGGGAGGAAGGAAGGGCAGTGCATCGGCGTAAGCTGAGTCAGTAACTCTCCTAATTGTGAAGGTAGTCAACCAAGGTGCGTATACCGCTAGAAAAGTTATAAAAAATATGAAACCCAATCCCGTAAGAGTTAAAGGCGTTAGTAATCGTCTAAAAACTCTTCTCTTAGACTTAGTTTTTCCTATTTCGTATTCTCTTGAATTGAATTCTGTATCCCGCCATCCTGGAATCAAAAAGAATTTAAAATACCGTATTAAATTTTGTTTAGTTACTTTTTTTTTTTTTCAACAAACTCTGATAACTTCTCGCTTATTTCTACATTTAATGAATCTCTTACCATTTCATAAACACCTCTTATCTATAAACAATTCTAGGATCAATTATTGTATAAAGTACGTCAGCTACTAATATTCCTATTAAGACAATGATCGATGAATATACTAACATACCGCTTACAACTACATAATCGCCCCTCAAAAGTGCCTGAGTAGTATAATATCCCAACCCCGTGTAATTAAAGGACATTTCAATAAATAATGATCCGGTTAAAAGCCCAGCAACTGTCCCAACAATAGCATTGCTAGCCGGAATTAAAGCGTTACGTAATGAGTGTTTGTTCATAACGTCCTTATCAGGAACCCCTTTGGCTCTAGCAGTTCTAACGTAATCTTTTTGTATAACTTCTAACATACTTGCTCGTGTTTGTCTTGTAATTCCCGCTAGGGAAACTATTACTAAACAAAAAGCCGGAAGATACATGTGCATCAACGTATCTTGAAGGAGGTATTGATCATTCATTATAAAAGCATCAATAATACGAAATCCTGTAATTGGGTTATAAGATCCTCCAACAGCAACCGAGTTGGTGCTTGATATCGCTAAATTTATGGCTCCAAAAGTAAAGCTTTCTAATACGACACTAAAGAAGATTTGAAGTAAGGTTGCTAACCAAAATACAGGAATACACACTCCTATCATCATGAAACTTCGAACTACAGTATCCTTCCAATTATTCCGGTTCTTCGCACTTATCACACCCAGCTTCACGCTAAGTATTGGTATCAATAGCATAGGTATAATTACGAGTTCAATAGTTTTGGGAAAGATCTTAACAATTAAATCAGTGACTGCTACATCAGGGAGAACTAGATAAGAAGTACCCAAATTACCACTAAAAAAATTCATAAAATATCTAGCGACCTTTATATACCACGGATCATAAAATCCAATCCTAATTTTTTCAGCTTCAATTCGAGCAGGGTCCACAAGCCCTCCTCCCAATTTATTTAAATTAATACTTTGCGACATTAAAGTTGTCAAAATAAAGGTCACTAATAAAACTAATAATATTGTAGGAACCATTAATAACACTCGCTTCATGATATAATTCAGCATGGTTGAAATTCTTACACGATATGCTTTTAAGGCTAGCGTTAATATGCCGCCAATGAGCATCAAAAATGGTTCAACTAACCATAAGCTATAACTTAACGATACTGGAATTGATGTTAGAAGATAATTGATCGATCCAATTGGAATAAACATTCCAAGAACTGCTATACATCCGGCAATTAACAATAAATAGGCTCCGGATTTCTTGTTATTAAATACTAAAATAGTACCGAGTAAACCCATCACACCGAATAACAGCGTTAATAATGTCCTCGTCATCAGTATCCAAGGATCGAATCCAATAGCTGCCCAGTTTAAACCTAACCCGGTTAAAGTCTTTTCTAAATCGGATTGCAAAGCAAAACCTCTAAATCCTGCGATCAAAAGCAAGACTGAACCTATTATGCCTAAAATTGGACCTAATTTTATAATCCTTTTTGTTATATTGGTATCAGCCATCTCTATTCCCAAGTTTCTCTTTAATTAGTTATGAAAATATTCTTTTTTAAACATAAATTATCATTTTTTTTGTGTGAACAATAACTATGGTTATTATTTTATTGCTAAAATTTTTGAATATATTTAATTTATTCCATTTTTTAAAATTGATTCGAGAATTTTTAAGGTAGTTTCTTTAACCTCTTTCCTAGAAACATCTAATTGACTTAATTGTATAGTCTCCCACACTTTTTGAGGGGTTTTTTCTGACGATCTGTTCATTTCTATATACGCAACACCCATAGCGAAACTGAAAATAATCATAGAAAGTAAAGAAGCGTTATCATTTTTAACTTCACCTTTATCTATCGCTTCTTGAATAAGTCTTGTAGTACCATCCAATAATCTAAATTCTCTATAAGTTTTTTCAATTGGACCGATCTTATCGGAGTAGGGCGCATCGACAATATTAAACATCATTCTAAATTTATCATAATCTCTTTCAGAAAATTCTAAGAAATGTTTATAGAATTTCATTATTAACTCGCAAGTTGTCCCTTTATGATTCTTCATAATTTCCAAATTTTCTTCTTTAAACTGACTATGAAATCTATTCCGTATTGCGATCCATAGCTCTCTCTTGCTTTCAATATAGTTGTAAAGATTATTTTTCGTCATACCAAGCATTTCAGCTAAATTTCTCATGCTAAAACCTCTTGATCCTTTTGATAAAAACAATTTTTTACCTGATTCTAAAATCCTTTCAAACTGATCTGCTTTTTTATCTTCAGAACGAGCCCTTGTTTGCTTCAGTTTAGGATTCATCTTCTAAAACTCCATTCATCATTCATAAAACTTAATTTAGACATAAAAAATTCTTTTAGTATTCTCTAATTATTTAATAAATTACTGTTTTATATAAAATTTATTACAACCTTTCAAAACTTACTAATACAATTACGAATACTAATCTAATCACAAGATTATATATATTAAGTGGACAACATTAATTTAAAAGAAAA
>JAHLWT010000060.1 GCA_019057775.1 Promethearchaeota archaeon | reverse complement strand
AAGGCTCAGCAACATTATTAATGAGCTCAATAATAACAAATGCTACTGCAGCGTAAACTGTAATTACACGTACTACCTTACGCCGTTTAAGCTCCTTCCAGAACCGGATGAAATTGTTAGGTTTGTCAGACATTGTGGTTTAGTTGTGTTGGATTTGGATTTATAAATATACTAACTATCTGTCAATTCCAGGTGATTTTACTCGTAACCCGACTCCTGCCCCGTGAAATAGTGACGGAGCCACTGCTGCGAAGCAGCATTTCACTGGGTCAGTTCGGGTTACGAGTAGCAAATTAGTAGAACGACTTTCCAAGTCGTTAGCGACTCGGAGAGTCGCTCTACAGACAAAAGTTATGAGTTTTTTTGACGATATCCAAATAATTCACCCTATGAAATAAATCGAAGATTTATTGCAAAGCAATATTTACCCAATGAAATCCGGCAAAGCCGGAATGCCTCTGGCTTTATTTCACGGGTGTTTCACAGGGCCTGCCTAGTGAAATCCACTAAGTGGTGCGGAGCTATTTCACAGGGCCTGCCCCGTGAAATCCACTAAGTGGTGCGAAGCTATTTCATAGGGTAAATTGTGTGGGTGGGAATTGAAGGACAATGGGACATTTTAGCGGTATGAATTTGATTGGTGATATATCAGGTTAGAATACCGAATTTTTATAAGGTTGTGCAACGGTACCATTGTTGTATGGTTGATTTTGGATATTATTCATAAAATTCATCGGTTTTCCAATTTTTAATATTGGTATTTATGTAATTCCGTATTCTATCAAATGAATGATTATTACGAATAATATGGTCGTGAAACCGGTGTTGCCATGCGAAATCGATAATATTCATGGTTGCATGTTTTTTTACCCCGGTTTTATATCCCCGTACAATTGGTGCCAAATTTTGTGATTGTGGTGCAAATGGTGACAAAATAGGGCGCGTTCCATCCGTAATCCCAATTTTGCAACCGGGCAGAAGAAATGCGGTATTTATTTTGAAATTTATCGTCCATTATCATTTGTTATCAATAAATTCAATACATTGTGTTTTTAAAACGGTGTTTTTATTCCCAATTCATTACAAAATCCGGCTATTACCTTATCGGTATCCTGCATTTCTGTATCAATAGATTTTAATTCCTTTGATATTGCATCTAAATCCACCGGTTCTTCTTCCTCAAAGGTGTCCACATAACAGGGGATGTTCAGGTTGTAGTCGTTCTCGCGCACTTCATCCAGCGTGGCTACATAGCTGTACTTGTCTTCGGTCATGCGCTCGCGGTAGGTATTTACGATTTTGTCAATGTCTTCCGGGCGCAGGTAGTTCTGGTTTTTGGCTTTCTCAAAATTCCGACTGGCATCGATGAACAGGATGTTGCCGGCAAACTCGCGTTGCTTCTTCAGTTGTTGTCGGTCATATTTTACAAAAATATCAAAAACTCTCTTTTACTCTTTTACTAAACAAGCTTGCATACAACAATTGTATAAAGGAATTTCCTTTATTTTTCTAATAGGTTCAATTCTTGTTGGTTTAAAATTACATGAACCTTATAACAAATCCAAGGGATTGTAAATGTTTTATAAGTATGCATAACTTACGATTCAATAAGCAGCTAAAGAAATAAAACAGAACCTGAATGTGTGGTCAACTGTTACCGGACTCAAGCTCATAGTTCTTCGGACCTTCTATTTCCCCCCGCAGGGATAAATGGGTAATTAAAG
The DNA here is from genome assembly GCA_019057775.1 of Promethearchaeota archaeon. Next base: position 12,261 of record JAHLWT010000060.1, on the reverse strand, counting down.
TAGTTCAATTTCTCAAAAAGGGGTGGGACGGGTGTGTTTTCTGCAGGTTAAAACGGCTGTATTTTAGGCCAGTTGAAGGCTGTTTGGGCGTGATAAATCAATTATTTTTTGATTTTGGTATTTTACTATATATGCATAGTATATAGTGGTAATCGGATAATATATTTACATTACATTAGAAAAAAGTTTATATTAATATTTTAAATAGAGAAAACAAGGTTATATTTATGACATAACAGAATCAAATTATAAACAAAATATAATGGAGGTTTTAATGAAAACACGCGTTATCTTTCAAATTATTGGTTTATTATTTTTCATTTTTATTACGGGATTTAAGGTTATATGGTCCCAAACCAATGATCCGGTTTATGCTGAAAAAATTAAAGAGTATACAACCGATTCAAGCTTCATAAATGATCTTGTTGATCATATGCCCCAATCGGAAATTGTGCCTTCTCCGCTCCAACATTTTGGTGAGATAATCGGGGCTCCGGGAATTCTGCATAATACGGAGGAGATTTATGGCTATTATCAGGCATTAGCTGACGCCTCACCAAGGGTCAAAATGCGTTCCATTGGTAAAACAGAAGAAGATCGTGAAATGTTCGAGATAATAATTGCGAATGAAAAAACAATTACAAATCTTGAATCTTACAGGGAGTATTTGAATCAAATTGCTGATCCGCGTAATTTGTCAGAGCCTGATGCTAAAACTATCATTACACAAGCCAAACCGATATATTATGTGATTGCCGGGCTACATTCCCCCGAAACCGGTTCTCCGGAAATGCTCATGGAACTGGCTTTTCGTCTGGCGGTGGAAGATTCACCAATAATTAAGACAATCAGGGAAAATATTATTTCGGTCTTTGTTACAGTCGCTGAACCCGATGGTCGTGATCGTGTAGTTGATATTTACAATTATCGAAAGGATCATCGTGATGTTGGGCCGTCACTTATATATTGGGGACACTACGTTGCGCATGATAACAACCGCGATGGATTTGGTTTAACCCTTGCTTTGACCAGGAACATTCTAAATTCTTTTTTATACTGGAAACCTACTGTGATGCACGATTTACATGAATCTATTCCCTATCTGTATGTCTCAACCGGTACCGGTCCATACAACGAATACATTGATCCTATTACTATTAACGAATGGCATAATATTTCTCATGAAGAAGTTACCGAGTTGACAAAACGTGGTATGCCCGGTGTCTGGACCCACGGTTTTTATTCTGGCTGGGCAGCGAATTATTTATTATGGATCGCCAATACCCGTAATTCTATCGGCCGGTTCTATGAGACCTTTGGTAACTCCATCCCGGATACAAAGGAACGTGAGCTGTCAGAATCCAGAATATCCAGGGTATGGTACAGGCCCTATCCACCTCTTAAAAAAACCATGTGGTCATTTCGCAATAATATCAATTATATGCAGAGCGGTGTATTAATAGCACTGAAATACGTGGCCGACAATCGTTTTGATTTCGTTGATAATTTCTACATAAAAACAAAAAATGCCATTCAGGCAGGCAGGAATGAAGCACCATATGCATGGGTGATCCCACGGGAACAAAAACGTCCAAATGCCACAATAAGTTTCATCAATTTGTTACTTCAGCAAGGAGTTGAAGTGCAGCAAGCCGACCAGCAGCTAAACTGGTCTTTGCACGAAGGGAAAGAAGAAACCGAAACAGGATCAACCGAAAACAAAGCCGATAAAGAGGTGAAAACAAAATTAAAAAAAGCACCTAAAGGTTCATTTATTATCCGTATGGATCAACCTTACAGAACCCTGGTTCGTATTTTATTGGATAAACAAAACTTTCCAAAAGATGCCAGTCCAACTTATGATGATACAGGATGGTGCCTGCCTCTTTTGCGTCAGGTTAAAGTCTGGCGGGTTGACGATCCAAATATCTTAAACGCAAAGATGAGCCAGGTTATAGAACCAGTTCAAACCTCTGGATTACTTGAAGGTAAAGGAAAACCATATTATATTCTTAACAATAACACCGAAGACAATATAACGGTCTTTCGGTTCAAATTAAAAGACATTAAAATGCTGGCATCCGAAACAAGTTTTGAAGTCGATAAACATAAATACGAAGCAGGCAGTTTAATTATTCCCGCTGAAAATAATCCGGCAGATCTTGTAAACCAGCTTCAACACACTGTTCAAGAGCTTGGATTAACGGTGCAAGGAGTGTCTAATTTTTCAGAAGTGCCAACACACGACGTCGAAGTACCACGAGTTGCATTGGTACATACCTGGATATCAACTCCCCAGGATGCCGGTTGGTGGCGCTATGCTTTTGATCATATTGGTATACCATATACCTATCTCTCAGAACAGGAATTGGCTACGACTGATCTTTCTTTATTTGATGTAATCATTTTACCTCGTACCCGGGCTTCCTCACAGAACCTTGTCTCTGGTACATCTATGGTTGGTGATCCAATTCCATGGAAACAAACCGAAAAATACCAGCATATTGGTTTGATAGACGAAACCGAAGATATGCGTCTGGGTATGGGCTATGATGGGGTCAAACATTTAAAGGAATTTATTGAAAGTGGTGGGGTTTTTATCACAGAAGGAAGCACTGCATCCTTTCCAATTGATATGGCCATTACCCGTCGCATCAGGATAAGGCAAACCAGGGACCTGCAGGCGCGGGGTACGGTGTTGCAATCCATGGTCAATGATACATTAAGCCCGATAATATATGGTTACAATGATTCTTTGGCAGTATATTTTAGTCAATCTCCTGTTTTTCGGGTTGATAATAATGTAGGTAATTACCGTACACCTGATTGGTTCAAGGATGAGGTCTGGGCTAAGGAAGTACCACGAGTGATCCTTAAGTTCCCAAAAAAGAATATATTATTAAGTGGTATGCTTAAAGGAGAAGAAGAACTGGCTGGTGCTCCTGCGGTAGTGGATATCCCCGTTGGAAAGGGACATGTGGTTCTTTTTGCAATCCGTCCTTTCTGGCGATGGGAAACTCATGGAAGCCATGCCCTGGTCTTCAACACCATGCTTCACTGGAATGATCTTAGGGTTGGCTGGCCAGAACGCCCGGAAGAGAAGTAGGGAAGATTAGGAAGAAGAGGAGACATGAAGAATGGAAGATTATACCCGCTAAGCGGGTACTTTTGTAGTAACTATACAGTTGCAAGATTATTTATTATTTTTGCCGACCAGGGAGAGATGCCGGAGCGGTCGAACGGGGCGGTCTCGAAAACCGTTGTCTGCCTGACGGCGGACCGGGGGTTCGAATCCCCCTCTCTCCGCAAATAAAATAATAAACCCCTATATCACAATTAGATACAGGGGTTTGTTTTCCTATACGTGCAAAATTACATACAATTAATATGGAACCACAAACCAAAGCCTTATTAAAACATATCCAGCAGAGTCTTTATAAAATGGCCTTTCTTGATATTAAGAGAGCTTCCGAAGGTGGCTCTAAAATGGGTGCATTCATTTTAGCAAGTTGTTTTATTGATTATTTAGCAGGTTATCGGTATGGGAAACATGCTAAAAGAAAGGATTATAAACTATTTGTTAAAGAATACTTTAATGATCAATATGACCCAGATAAGCTTTATCATGATCTTAGATGCGGGTTAGTTCATAATTACAGTGTTGGTAAAGCTTATTTATTTGTGGATAATAAACCAGATCACCATATGAAAAAATCACTTGGAGAAAAACGCTTCCTGAATCTTGAAAATTTCATTAATGATGTAGAAAACGCTTACAATGAGTTTATTATAGATATAGAACAAAACAATGAAATAGCTCAATTAGCACAAGAAAGAGATAAACTTGGAATACTTGGATTGGTGTATTCACCAATTGTTCCAGAATGATTAATTAAGATTAAAAGTTTGCAAGTGAGGGATAAAAAAGCAATTCTGAAGGATAGCCTTTGATTATTTTGACTTGCTTATTTTCAGTAGTTGATCTAATTGTTTTTTTACTTTTATGAAATCTTCAGGTGCAGGAATTTTAAAATCATTGCATATTTTACAAACATACCAGGGATAATAAGTTCTTCTTAATTCTATAGGTATAATAAAGCCATCTTTTTCGTAAACTACAACATCCCTTTCCGCATATTCATCACTATATAATTTACAACCGCACTTTCCCAAGTAATCAAAAAACTCCTTTGTTTTAAAATGAAGGATTACCATTTTTTAGGCAGAAACAAGGTTGTATTCCTCGGTTGTTACATTCTTCGCTTGTTTCACGGTATTTGCCTTTCTTTCAAGTTCTAATTTAATCCTCAAAAGTTTGAAAAGACTTTTTTTAACACCCTCCATGGTCTCACCTTGGGCTATTACTCCCCTTATTTCATTTATCCATGCAGTAAACAAGTTTTCATCATCTTGAATAATGGTTGCAGTCAATTTTATTTTCATATTTTTTTCCATAGTTTAGTTTAGTTATACAAATATAAGACCAAAATATCAGAAAATAAAGAAATTCATTATTTAGAAACGATTCAAATAATGAATTGACAATTTACTGGATTTGATGAGTCTGGGTTTTTTGCTTCAAACCCGTGTGTTTAACATTAAACAAAAACAACCTACCCTTACCCTTACGTATAACGATTTTAGCCACTTTTACCCCTTAAATAGGAAATAGTACCACTTTGCTAAAAAAAGGCTTGTAGCAAAGCCCTGTAAGGCACGATACCGACCTGGGTAATGCCTAACTACCCCCTAAATTTGCTATATTTGTATTTATGAAATACCCCCCTGAGATTTTAGGAATGTATCATTCCTTTGAAGGTTTCCGGAATATGTACTTTGAGCAGTTCTCCGAAGCTGAAAATTATAAAGAAGCATACGAAAAGACAGAGAAAATTTAATGTCCTTCAAGAAGCCAAAGAATATATCAAAACCATTATAAAAAATCAATAATCAATAAAAATTAAAAATCATGAAAAAAATAATTTCGCTTTTGTTTTTACTTCTGATTCTGGCAGCTTGTAAAAAAGATGAGCCTATTCCAGAAGTAACATTTACCCTCAACATTTCAGGCTTTCAGATAACCGCAAAAGAATTTGGTGGTTTAAAATCTCATCAGGTCGATTTTGATAGCTTTATTCACAAATATCCAACTGGATCGTTGAAGTTTAGTAACTCTTCTGGTGTAAATTATAATTTCAATTCCGGATCATCAACCATTGACAATTTTAGTATTACATTACCTGTTGGAAGCTATACGTTATCAGGTGAAGGTGGAATACCTGATAAATATGGTTGGGATAAGATGTCCTTTACAATTTCCTCGCAAGACATTACCATTGAAGAATCCACCACTGAAATAGATGTCACAGTCACACCATCGTGTGCATTGTTTCTTGTATCTGATGAAAACGCTTTGATTGATACGGCATATATTTCTGCAATACATCATCCATTTTACATCGACGAGCCATTTAGATATTCATATTTTGAACCATACTCTGGACATCGTGCTTATGTTGTCAAGAAAGACGGTGCAACACTGGATATTTTAACCGGAAATCTGCAAATAGGATATATTTATCAAATTATGGTAACTGATACAGGTACTACACAAACATTAAACTTAAATCCGGTTTTTTTAAAAGTTGATCTTGTCATTTGGTAATAAGAACCCAACTAAATTCAGCCCAGTCATCGTATAGAGTTTAATGCCCAATCTATATCCGGAAAATATTAAAAGCCCAAGAGGGATAACTACCTCTTAGGAGGTCAAACTGCCTGGGCTTTTGTCAATACCCTTTCAGGCAATGTTTTTTAAAAAAAGGGCAAGGTGTTACCCTCACCCTCTTTACGGATTCTCACCGCTATTAACTAAAAAAATGAAAACCAACTCCAGAAGTTGTGCCGTAAGATATTAGCAGCCTCCGGGTAATCAGCTTTGCAGGATTTTCACCTGCCCTGAAGTAAAAGTACAATGAGCTGATTTTTAAATCCGCAGCTCACCGGATCGAAACGTAAAAAGAACTACCTTTTTTTCTTCTTTAGTGGTCGAATCGGTTTTTTAATTGGTACAGATTCCGTACTATTTTCTTCTTTTACCTTTTCGGCACACCCTACGTCAATGTAGTATTGTCCTTCAGAACGGAGAAAATCATAAACTTTTCCCTTTCGAAAAGTGTTTTTAATTTCACCAACCGTTTTTAAGAATCTTATTTTCATTAAGTGGTTGCATTTCTGAGGAACTTATAAGGATATGTTCCCGTTACTGCTAACTTATTACAATCAAATCTTCCAAGCACACAGAACGCTACCTGATCAAGCTCGGCATACCGCTCTGTTAGTCTAACGAATCGCAGCGGGCCGGCTTCTCTAACTACCACCTCGCTCAAATCCCCAAAGATTACAGGCTTATAGGTTGGAAAAATGTCCTCCATTGCCTGATTAACTATAAAAGGCTTACCTTCAATCGTTTGCGGCTCGCCAACTCTGACACTTTCCTGCCACATTGGGCTCATATCGTATGTTGATCCTAAAACTATAGCTTTCAACACTTTAAGGGTTGAGTCATTCATCATCCACCTAACCTTCGGCCCGATCCTGTACGCAGGATCAACACTATGATACAACTCCAGTAAATCTGTCCGCAGAAGGCCTCTTTTTGTAGCATCCTCACCTTTGGTTGCTGTCGCATAAACTCCAGTTGGTTTAGAACTACCGTCTCCCGTTGTGAAAGCCGTGTTGAGACCTCTCCATAGTCTAACTAACAGAGTATCAAAGAGAAACCTACCAAATTCAAAGCTGCTGTCACTTAAAAGCTCATTTGTTACAACGACCATACCACTGGAATATTTATATGCTTTTAGAGCTACGCCGGTAAATGTCATGTTTGCAGCACTCGTAGTGAGGTCAGTTTTTTCTGTTACCAAAAAACCAGCATTTCCGGTGTCATCTGTGGCCGGAATAGTTATATCGTTCCCGGTCGTTGTTTGCAACCATGAAACGTTGTCAGGACTGATAAGTCCGCCATATGCCAATTTACTCAAATGTATTTCGTTATGAAGTCCGGTCGGAATTGTATAGCCACCTTCACCATCTGTGGTTGTAAAATAATTGGCTCTTTCTTCCATACTCAAACCCTTTTCACCATATATGGCATATTTTCGCAATGCCTGGAAAGCGGGATTGTTCTTATAATTGTCATTTGGGAGACTATTGACCATACTATAACCGGATATTTCTGAATCGCTATTAATGTAATGTGCCTTATTAACGTCAATTCCTTCCTGCTGTTCGCCTATTTTTATTTGGACTGTAAGTTTTTCAACTTCTTCCGTCAACGAATCGAATTTGCGTTGTAAATCCTTCACTTCCTTTAAATCACTTGATCCCTGAATTTCATCTGCAATTTTCCTTATTTTATTAGTCGCTTCACCTTTTTGTTCATGAAGTAACTTTAATTGTGTATTTGTCATAATTATTATTATTAAATTAATACTAAGTTAATAAGGATGTTTTTACCGATAGTAACGCTCCTGCTTGGCAACGCTTCACGATCCACGCCACGTTTTCAAATTGTCACTATCAGCAAATCCATCAAAACCTTTTCAGGTGTATTTATATCAAATTTCTATAATCGTTTTTTCCTGTTCTGTAAGTAAATTTTTTCTTATTAGGTAACTCCTTTGTGTTTCGAAAACCGGCTCACTATCATGATCATATTTTTCAAATTGATATGGAACTCCGAAATCTAAAAGTGATCCCGGCATAACAACATTTCCATTTAATTTCAATATTTTTCGCCTTGCTTTGGAATGATCCCAGTTCCACCAGCTCCAGGGTCTTTTAAAAAGGTGATCAGTATCCTCAAACCAAGTTTTAATAATTTCAGTTTTGTGCTTTTCCCATTTGTCTTGGATGGTTTCAAAATCAATTTCATTATCAAACTGTTCAGTACCGTCAAACAGGTATTGAATATCTGTGCCTGTTAATCTCGGTGTTCTTCTTTTGAGCTTTTGCATATCAATTAGCATGTATGTTTGAGGTCGGCCGGCCGGCCTACATTAGAGGTAGGCAAACCCTCAAGATTTAATAATTTTAAACTCTGTAATAATGCTGACCTGGCATCCTTCAAAGTGACCGTACAGGGATGGCTTCGAAGCTGCTGATACTTATCCCTTACGTAATACCCCTCTTCTGCTATAATCTTTTCGCAATCCCGGATAATCTGTAAAGATTCACAAGCTAATTTTAAAATAGCAATACTACTGGGATCATCCAGTTCATACTGATATTTTATTTCATCAAAAAGTGTTTGTGCTTCTTTGTTGAGCTTCATTTTTTCCCTGTTATAAAATTTTACTTTGATTCCCTATGCAATAATTGCGTGTAAATCTTCGTCACTACGAGAGCGGTTAACTACAAAGAGGTAATAACAATCTATATACCCCCTCTCCCTCAATGAGTTACAACCTTCTTATTATATATTCGCTTGTTAGTTTGCCTGTCATTTTAACTATTATTAAGAATTGCGTTTATTAATAAATTCTTTTCATCACCTTCATAAAATTCAGCGTGCATCTCACCGTAAATCCTGAATAGAAAATCTTTGGTTAGCTTGTGGCAACATAAATAGTTTTTACTCAAAAGTGCTTTCGGATCACTCCCGGAATATTCCTTATCCTTTTCGTAAATCTTAACTATTGCAGAATGATAATTTTCCCGGTCAAAATATAGTTCCAAATATTTAAGCTCATTAATTTTTTTAGTGTCGGTTAATAGTTCTGCAATGCGCTCAACACACTCACCTGATTTTACATCTTGCTCTAATACCTTTCGAAAGTCTGTACTATGCCCAACACAACAAAGGAAAATCAAACGTGCTGCTGCTGTTTCCGTAATTGGATCGGGAAACCTGGGATAAAGATTTGCTTCTAATAAGAATTGTGAGACGTTTTGAACCTGGTACTGTCGAAACGCTGTTTTTAATGTTTCGGATTTGCGGAATTTAGATGCTTTATTAAAAAACATGATTTCTGTTTTTTTGTGAAAATTTTTCTCAATTTTATTAACAACATATTAACATATATAGAATATTACATGTATATTAACCCTGGGGCTTTTCCTGCGGTCATCTTAATCTTTTACTCTTAAAAAGTATTCTTAATCTTGATGTCCGGTTGTTACAAAAACTTTTTTAACTTTTTCTTTTTTTTTTGTAACTTTGCCTTTTGAAATCTCGCCCTGCGTTAACGATATAGGGGTATCCGTTGCTTGTTATTTTTAAAGATGACCGACCTGGGTTTTGAGAGCCCCAACTCTCACCAGGATTTCTTCACGGATACCTCTTTTATTTCAAAGACCTCTGCTTTTTGTTTTAACCTCAATAAAATCAGGTTCGGAAGTGGCTGCCAGAACTCCCTATTTTATTTTAATTTTTTCTTTTCATAAAATTTAAAACTTCACTTTTTTTGAATAACTGCCTACGACCGACCTGATAGACCGGTAACCCTTTTTTAAGATATTTCCAGAGAGTACAATCACACACGCCCAAAAATTCCCTTAACTCTTTTCGGGTTAAAGTGTCATTTGTTCCCTGTTCGGGAGCTTTCTGTAAATTATTGATTTCTTTTTTTACCGCTTTGGAAATAATTTCGGTCAGTTCTGTAATTGAAATTTCTTGAAGGGTTATTTGTCGCATGGAAAAATTAACTTTATTCGTGCTTTGCGAACAAAATTAATTTAAACAATAGTGTGTAGTGGGTGTTGTAGTGACTACAATTTTTACTTTTTTTGAATCTTTTTTAATTCTTGAATATCCTTTTCAATCCTGGAAGCTATTTCATGCAATTCTAATTCAGTAAAAAGATTGTAGACAAATTGAAGATTATTTTTTTTAATAGGACTGTGATCTGAATTGATATTCCAGTAGGTAAATTGATCTTTTGTGTTTTTCTCACTTTTGTCAACTATTCTTGAAATAAGTTTACCTTTTTTTTGGTCGGAATCTAATGGTATGTTATCAATAAAACCAAGATAGTATAATATCAATACTTGGCGTTTGTGTGTTAAACCTTTATGTATAGATTTTTTACCTGTTTCTTGTGGTTCTGTTTCTTTGATAGAATTAATTTTTTCTTTTAAGTAGGATAAAATTTCTGTTCTTACATTCATACTAAGCCATTTATTAATTATATCTGAATCTTGTATATCAGATATTTTTAATTGTCCCTGTTCAAATTTTTGCATGATTTCATCACTGAAATATTTATCGTCTAAATAGTCTTTCAATTCTTCATAATCCTGAATTATACGGGAAAAAATCAAATCATCATTAATTTGCTTTTTTAATCCTTCAAAATAAAGTTTGATATAATAGTCGGATTCTTTTAACTCATTTTTTGCTATTTCATTAATACCGGTTTTTTGCACACCAACATTAAACAAGGTGAAACTATCAACTATTTTTTTTATCCATTCATATAGTTTCTCGATCGTTTCTGGATTTCTTTTATATCCTTTTGCTTTCATTATTTCGCTATTTTCATATATGATTTACTAAATTTCGCCATTTCAGCCGTTTTGTGAGGGTTAGTAATCCTGTAATACCGTTCTAACATCTTATGATCTTGGTGTCCTGTAATAGCCATTATTACCTCCGTAGGTATATTTAATTGAATTGCAATAGTTATAAATGTTTTTCGCCCTACATGGGTGCTTAGTAACTCCCATTTATGGTATGTTTTTTCTATTCTTTCAGATCCCCGATATTTAACTATCGTAACCCTGTCGTTAAATCCTGCCATTTTTCCGATAGTTTTGAGATGACCATTCATTTTCTGGTTGGAAATAACAGGGAAAACTTTATCACCTGGGAAATTTTCATATTTTTTTAACAGTGCTTTTGATAAATCATTTAAAGGGATTCCCAGCTCGGAGGATGTTTTTATCGTTTCAAACAGGATAAAATCATTATGGATATTACTTTTTTTCAAATTATATACGTCTGAATAACGTAAAGAAGTGAAGCATAAAAAACAAAATATATCCCTTACATGATCTAATGCAATAGAATCAATTTTTAATCCGTAAAGATGTATTAATTCATCCCAGGTTAAGGTTATTATGTTATTTTGGCTAACCTTACTTTTAGTTTTTGGTAAGGAAAAATCCAAATAATACAAGTTTTTATTATAACCCCTTTTCCTTGTCCAATTTAAGAACCATTTTAAATTTTTAATATTTTTTGAAACATAGGAGTTTATATGATTGCAGTCCTGAATTAAATAATCTGTGAACCTGGTAAAAAAATGTTCGTTCAGGCTGTCAAATTCCACAGCATACCTTTTAGCTTGCGAAAAGTTTTGAATATGTTTTTTAAGGGTGTTAAATTTTGTTATAGTACCCTTAGTCCAAAATTGCATTTTACCCTCAACATCAATAAATTCATCCAAAATATCATAGAAATTCCTATTTGATATGTTTTTCCTAATAGAAAGGTTTTCCCGGATAAATTGAACGGTTGGAGTTTCTCGCCTGGTTCTTATATCCCTGTATAATCCCTTAACTTCGTCTGCCAAACTTTCAAGGTAAGCATTAATCTGAGTTGCTCCTCTAACGTGGCTTTTAACCCGCTGTTTTTCAAAATCCCAGTCTTTTATATTAATTCTTTCCTGGGTATAAAGGATTAACCTTTTTCTTTGAAAGGTAAAACTCAGAAAAATCGGTACATTTGTAGTACGGATTTTACCCGTTTTTTTATCCGTTCTTTTCTCAATATAGAATCTTATACTTGCCATAATTAAGTATTTTACTTGCAAATTTACATACATATATCGGTAAATCCAAGTAAATTTAAATAAATGTTAATAAATACTTATTATTTGAAACACCCGTTCAATAGGCTATTGCATAACGTGAAATATGAATTTATGGGTTTATCTTAAAAGATAGGTTCGAGAGCCCCTCTCTCCGCAAAACCTAAATAAATCCCGGCGAAGCTGGGATTTTTTATTTTGGTGAGTGCCCGATGAAAGCTTGCTTTCATAAGGGTACGAAACCAGAATAAAAGTAACCCATCAGGGTTGATTTAGGTTTTGATTGGCTTCCACCTGGGGATCACCGAAGGTAATCCCTGGAAAACTTGTTTTCAAAAGGACTCGCAAGACTAAAAAAGAAAACCCGTCAGGGTTGATTTAGGTTTTGATTGACTTCCACCTGGGGATCACCGAAGGTAATCCCTGGAAAACTTGTTTTCAAAAGGAC
>JAHLWT010000059.1 GCA_019057775.1 Promethearchaeota archaeon | reverse complement strand
CTTATTGCAGAATGCATGAATATCATAATAAGGATTCCATTGATTTTTTTAAAAATATGTTAAAAATAATATCAAAGATTATTTAAAAAGATTAAAAATAGGCAAAAATTAAAGAAAGAGAGAGACATCATAAAAAATAAAAGGTGATTTTAATTTTTTCTATAATCTCAATAAATTAATCACTAAACAAATTTACACTTCTATCTGATATATATTATGTAAATAAGTATTTTTTTTCACTGAATTTTCCATTATCGATTATAACTGTTAAAATTTCGATAATATCTTTTGTATATCCAGTCTGAAACGTTGTTAGAAAGCCCAGAATATCAGAAATTTGTTTAAATGATAATGAATAGCTCAATTTTGATTCATTTGACTTATTGCCTCACAAGTACATTCTCATAATGGTCATTATCAAATAGAATCAAATACTATAACTTCTTATCTACATAACTTTTTAAATATAATAAATAATCAAAATTATCACTATACACTGCTTGCTTACTTTCTCTTACATCTTCTGGGTTTACAGTTTCGGAGCTAGTACCAGTTCTTTTTTTATAAATAAAACTTCCATTATCCTGTAAAACACCAATAACTTTCTTTGTCTGAGCAATAGCGATAATTAGACAAATTTTTTCTATATTATTATCCTTTAGGTTAATTTGTTGAATACTCACGAAATTTTTATTGTACTTAGTCCTTTTTTTTATAAAATTAAGTAAATCTCTTACTCTGTTTTCTAATGAGTCATAATCCAAACCAATTATTTTTCGGGGTATTTTATCTGAAATACCAATTATTAATACACCTCCTTGATTATTAGCAAAACTAGCGATGTGTTGACAAAATTTTATTTTGCATTTGCTTAACTCATGATTTTCTTTTATATTCCAAAAATCTAAGGTACGTTTAAAATCCCATAATTCGGTTTCAATTCTGTTATCTTCCATTGATTTTCGTACGAATTTAATCCAAAAATCTTCGTTGTATATTAGAGTTTTTTGAAGTCTATATTTATTAATATCCATATCAAGATTTCTATAAATCTCCTCGTATTTATCTTCTGGGATTTGATTAACTGTTGATTGATAACTCTCTTTTTTTAATAAATAAACTGAACATCCATCATTACTATCAGGTAAAAATTCACTAGAATGAGTTGTAATAAAAATTTGAATTTTATTTGAAATTTCTAAAAATTTATCTCTTAATTTATTTTCTAAACCAGGATGAAGGTGTAATTCCGGTTCTTCTATGAAGAGAATCTTATTTTCGTTTAATTCCTTAATATATGCAAGAAAATGGACAACATTTTTAATTCCTTCACCCATATTTTCAAGTCTTAAATCAAGATCTATGTCCCTTTCTTTAAAAGTAAGATATGTTTTGTCTGTTTGATCGACCACTTGTTCCACTGTTATTATGTCAGGAAAGTATTCTTGTAATTCTTGGTTAAAATCTAACAACCATTTATCTTGATTTGTAACTTTTTTCATATGAAAAAATTTTGCTAGATTTTGACCATTAGGTTCTAGCATTGTACTTGTTATATTATTTCTATCAGAATCTTTCATGAATTTCCGTTTATCTGGAATTAAGAAAATAATATCAAAAAACTCATTTTTTATCAAATCCATTAATATTGATAAAATTGGGTGTTTAGAAAATATAGTAAGATTGCTAAAAAAATTCCGAAGACTTGAACTGACACTACCAATATTAATTTGAGGGAAATCAGTAAAAAAATTTTGAATAGTTTTCTCTTTAACGTTTAGCTTAGAAATATCAGAAATTAAGGTTTGATTTATATTAGTTGGTTTATCTTTTAATATTGATCTTAATAAGATTTGTTCTTCTTCAATTTCTCTATGTTTTGTTGAGACTTCGCTAATGTAGATATTTTTTATTACATTATTATAACTAATTATTATATTAACTATTGAATAATAACCCTGATCAATTAACCATGGAATTGCTTTATTTTTATCTCGCCCTTCATCTTTTTTGAGATATCTTTCTAATCCTTCTGAAGAAAGAAAAGCATAATATAAGTAATTACCATGATACAATTTACTGAGTAATTTCCTTCTAAATGATTTTGATAATTTAAAAGATAACGTCACCGAAGCTTCAACATGCCTATAATCCCCATAAATGTATCTTGAAGAAAAAGACCCATTTTGATAATTTTCTTTTAACATTCTAAAAATTTTAAATAAGTTAGATTTTCCTGAATTATTTTTTCCGATTAATACATTATAATTATTAAGATTAGAAAATTCAGCTCCCATATAACTTAAAAAATAAAAAAGTTCAATTTTTTCAATCTTTAATTCCATTTTAATCTCTAAATGAAAGTAATTTTTAATGTAATTACAATTGATCAATATTATTATATTTTTTATAAATGTCCCTTTTTTTCTTCTCTATTTTATTTTAAAAGTAGAGATCCTAAGACGTGGGAGAAGAGATTTAAGATAGTTAAATATTTTTTAAAAGAGAATGCGACAAAATTAAAAATTCTTAAATTTTAATAGAATTATGAATGAAAAAACGGAATATTCAATACTAATAATTTTTATTATGTTATTGCCTGTTATATTATATTTTTTAGAAATTATCGATTTAATAACTTATTTCATTATGTTGGGTGTGGGTTTTTTATTGATCTATACCATATACAATAGATTTATTCAAAAAAGGTAATTAAAAATATATGAATTTAATTATTTTAGTTATATGGAATTAAAGTTATTCCATTTTTTCATTTTCTCTTTCTTCTTATCCTTCTCTTCTATATCCTTTAACTTTGGTACAATTATAAGCCTGTAAATCTGCGAAACAAGTCCATTAATTCCAATAGCTATTAAAATGGCAATAGGGAAATAAAAAGTAATTATAGCTCCTATAACAGTTATTATAGATGTATTTATACTTTAATATTGGATTGAGTCTAAATTGATTCTCCGCTTCTTGATGGAGGTCATTGATACTATTTTCTGAATTTTCAATAGTAATTGATTTTATAGCTTGATCTACAGGAGCTCCTGAGATTCTAATTTTCACTAAATTTATCGATTTCTATTTGTCCGTCTTCTTGTAATAAATAAAGTTCCAATGATATTTATAATCTTATCGCACAGGTTGAATCTCTTGCTGATTTTATCAAAGAACAATTACCTTTCGAGTAATAAATGGTCTCTATTTGTTATTTTCTCCATGGCAACCATCCTTATAACCAAAAAAGTAAAGAAGACCTAAAATTTGATTGAAACACTTTTTTAGTTTTTTCTTTATTAGTTTATTTCATTATTTCAAATGAATTTCTATGTAAATCAGACTCTGAATTTATCTTTCAGTCAATTTGGCAAACTCACGAAGGATAAATCTAACAAAATTAGATTGGAGATTTAAACTTAACTACAAAATTTTTTTGAATAACAATTGAATTTGAAAATTCAACTCAGAATAATGATTTTTGAACATAATCCTTTTTTTTTGAACTATCCAATGTCGTCAAATCAAATATCTTTGAATTTTTTACCCAATTTATCATTATTTTAGAATAATGCACTGCAGTACTACTTTTCCATTCTTTTCCAAGTTTTTTTCCTAGTTTATCACCAATAGATTTTAAATTAACATCTCTAATATTATAATCCTTAACGATTTCAATAAAAGCTTTAAATATTTCATTTTTTAATGCAGCTTTTCTAAAAATTTCTGAACGTTTTTTAGGGTAGTTTACAAATTCAATCATATCTTGAAGTACATATACAGTTCTATTTATTCTCTTAATAAAACCAAGATTTTCAAGAGATTTTAATGATTTAGTAATTGTGCTAGTTTTAAAATCATTTAATTTAATATCTTCTTCTTTTTCATAAGCTTCTACTAATCTTATTGCTAATTTTTCGATAGGGCCATATTGAATAGAAGGCATTACTCGCTCAGGTGTTCTTATAGTTGAAAATCTTAAAGGAAACCTAATCTCTTTTGACCCAGTTGGACGAGCTTTAAGGGTGAAATCTTTTTGGTCAAAAAATGCTAGATCTGAAAAATCTATCCATTTTATTATAATTCTAGCATATAGTTTCCATGTATTATGTGAGGCAGAAACATAAGGACATGCATCTTCAAGCAATTTCTCAAGTTCTTTTTCAGTGATTATATTGTTATCATTAATATACTTTAAAATCTGGCTAATTATTCTGTTTCTTTTTAGTTTATCTTGTAAAAATGATCTTAAATTCTCTTCAAATGAAGGAGATTCACTTAAAAGTGGAATAGATAAAGAAACAATATCATTATTAACATTTACTAACCCTAACACTCTTAGGTCTCTTAGAATATTATAGAATGATTGAGTTTTCAAATTGATTTCATTTTGAAGCTTATAAGTAGAAAGTTTACCATTATTTTCAGATAATTTCACAATTGTTCTCAATATACTTCCTATTTGAGTTCGAAGTAAATAATTTTCTTGAATTGGAGCTTTCCCTGTAATTAAATAATCTCTAAAAATATCCCAATAAATATCATATTTATTACCAATTCTTACAAGTAATCTGCGGTCAACTAGGCTTTGAACAACTTCTGCCTTAAAAACTTCACCTAATTCATGTATACTAATGCGTTCTATTCTAGCTATACGTTTTAAAGTATCATCTTCTTCGATAGTTAATCCTCGTAAATCTTTTTGAAATAGTTCATCAATATTTAATAGACTATGTACTATATCAATTTGTGATATTCCATCTTCAATTTGAGCTTTAACATGAGCACATAATTTCTTCAATAACCAAGGATAACCTTGAGAAAATTCTGACAAAAAGAATTTTAAATCAGATCTTAATTTTTTCTTTAATACAGATCCTAATTTTTTTAATAAAGCATCTGTCTCAAATTTTTTAAAAGTATCTAAAATGATATGTCTACTCATATTTTTAATATCATCCCGAATTCGATATGGAAATTCACTAGTTAACCCAACTAAATCTGTTTTCCAAGAGAAACCAATTACAATATTAGTTTGTGAATCATTAATTTTAAAAAATAAATTTCTGATTTGTTTCAATCCTTCTTTTTGAAAGAATAAGATTTCGAATTGATCTAAAAAAATGAATAAAATCTTTTTTTGTCTTTCTAGAATTTTACCGATTTTAACAAGAGAAGTTTCCAAACCGCTAAATCCACTAATTGATTTAAAATCATCAATATCCTCAACAATATTTTCAAAATTCTCATATTTCCTAAAGATATATTCAACAACTTTTAGGATAAAATGAGATGATGAAGCAGAACGAGAATCTATAGCCACAACGTAATGACCTTCTTTTGATAATAAGTCTTTGCATGAAAGAACAATAGAGCTTTTTCCCCATCCTGAGTTTGCTTCGAATAGAATTCCTCTTGAAGATGTCGTTTTTTCAAGAACTTGTTTAGAGAATTTTATTACTTCATCTAGAACATTCTCTCTACCAACGAAATGTTCTGGGGATGCAGGAAATTGATACTCAAAACAAGATGAACTCCCTTGTACCTCAACGATTTGTTCAATTTCTTGATATAATTTGGATTTTTTGAGTGAAGTTGATCTAATATTATAAATAACTTCAAAGGATCTTAATTCTTCATGAATTTCTATTAAATAATCTATAGTGTTTCTATCAGAAACAATTTCACCTTTAGAATTAAAAATAATAAAATGACTCGGGATTCCACTTTTAGCAGGGATTACGTAATAAATAAGAAAAAAACCATGCTCAGAATAAATTAGTATCCAATCACCTAATTGACCTATTTGTTTTGGGATAGTGTTTCTTAAGACATTAGGTCTGATAACATTATTTTCCTCAAATATTAAAGATAATATTTCTTCTTCTTCAAGCATTCTTATTGATATTTCTTGATTATTTTCGATATTTTCTTTAAACCACCCTTTTGCATGAGAATTAATACCAGGTAAAGCGATAAATAATCCTATACTTCTTTTATTTTTAAACCATCTTGTCATATACTTTCCATAAAAAATTTCCAGATAAGATGTATTTACATCAGTCTCAAAGCATTTGCATTCTGCATAAAGAGGAAAATGGGAGATTTTTTCTTTCCCTTCGATATCAATTTCCATACCAGCGTAATTTACATTGGGGATATTATCGATTTTATATCCATAAGACCTTAATATTTTAGCCATTAGAAATTCAAAAAGCTTTCCTCTCTTTTGTGCCTTAATTTTTTTTGTATCTCCTCTTGCTAATATTTTTAATCTGCCCATTACATTAACCAATATTATTATATTCTTAATCTATACATTTTTATTTGCAATAAGATAATTACCTTTAAAATAAAATTTAAAAAGCTTATTTCTAATGAATTTTTAAGTAGTAATTAATTTAAATATTAACTCTCTCTTAGTTTAATTACTCTTTTTCTAAAAATTTATTTTTTATAATTCACTTTTGCGACGTTAATGAACAAACTATGGTATAAATGCTTTTTAATGAATCCAGATATGTTTTATCGATTTAAAAACAAAGAAGATTTTTACTTTAGTGTTTTAATCACTGTTAGATATCTGGAGATGGTAATTTTGAAGATTTTCTGGAAAAATATAATGAAATGAAGGAAATTATATTTAAACGCGGATTTCCCTCTGAAGCAAAAAAAGCAACAACACAAAAAGAGATAAAAAATGTATCTATATACGACTCACGAGGCAACCTTATAGAATCAAATAGAAATATTCTTAATAAACTGGCTGAATATGCAGGAGAAGATTTTACAGGAAAAAAATTTACCGACATTATACAATATTTTAAGAATTCAAAACAACTAGCATAGCTATTTATTAGAAGATTTCGATCTTTCCGGAAGGGAGCTACCCGTGAGCCTATAGATTTTTATGTGATTACCAAAAACGGAAAAAAGATGTGGTTGCACTGGCAGAGTTCTACAATTATGATAAATAATGAACAATACGTTCAAGTCATCATGCAAGATATCACCGAAAAAAAAGAAGCGGAAGAAAAACTGAAAGAATCCGAAGAAAAATTTAGAACAATTACGGAACAATCATTCATAGGTGTTATAATAGAGCAAGGATATGACATAAAATACGTTAACCATCAATTTAATATATACAATATTAATTCTTGTCCTAACCTATAATAAACACAATAGAAATATATCTTTTTCATTTTGGTCTAAATTTTTAAATCAACAAAGGATAAATCTATATTGTATAAATAATAAGAAAAAAATTATTTTTAGAATGGATTTAAGAAGATAAAGAGGTAAAGATAATGACAGAATTGAAGGATTTTCTTAAGAAATATGGATTAGATTCTAACCAAATCAATGATATTTATTCAAATTTAGAAAATTTTCTTAAAATAAAGGATTATAATTCCTTAAAAATTTTACTTAATACATATCCCCATCCAACATTTAAAGATGTTGAAAATTTTAACAGTGATCATAATAAGAAAGTAGTATTAAGTAGTATAAATTATGCAGGAGTAGATGATAGACTTTATGAAATTATATGCCAACTTAAGAGAGGTTTCACAGAAGAAGTCTATAAAGATTCATTCAAATATTTGAATTTAATTGATAAATATGAAAATGAAGAGAAGAAACACACTCATAAGGGAGCTATTTTTTATAATATCGGACAATTTTTATTTAATCAAGGAAGGATTGAGGAAGCTCTCTTGTTTAATCACCGTGGGCTTAAAGAAGATCATATGAAGCATTTAGGAAAGGATAATTTTCCAAAAGTGGATTCATATAAAATAGTAACCTTAGATAATACCCTAAATAATCCTGTTATAAATACTGCTATTGAGTTTATTACGAATAATTTTTTAGATAGCCATACTTTCAGTGATCTTTATAAAAAATTTCTTGATTTACCCTCTTCAGTAATACAGGATGAGCTAATGTGGTTGGATCATATAGCTTATTTTACTAAATTAATAATTAAATTACAGCGATATTTCTCATATTATGAAGATTTATTATATTCAACACTAGGTGAATTACTTGTATCAAATCTTCTTGGAGAAATATGTCTATTGATTGAATCAACTTGTAAATTTAAATTAAAAAGCTCATTACCTGCTGATGCTACATTTGGGACAATTTATTTCAATGAGCTAAGAGTAAATCACTATTCTTGGAGTGCAAATTTCAGTAATGATGATTTTAAGGAAAAAAATCTAGATATTACGCTTTCTGACATTTTTAATAATAGATATGGGGGATCTATTGATCCATTAGAAAATAGTTTTTGTCTATCTTATGGTTTGAGAAATAAAGTACTTCATAATATTAACTCTTTAAGGATTGTAAGAGAAAATTTTAAAGAGATTGTTGAGAAACAGATGGAATTTTTTATCGATTTTGTAATAAATAAATAAATAAATAAACTCTTATCTGATATGATGGACACCGCTTATCATCGAAAAGAGTATTAATGTCCCATTATGGAGCTTCTCTCTGAAAAGTGTTAAACAAATTATTTTTTACTTATTTCCTCTGAGCTTTTTTACTAAGCTTTTAATAGCTTCTTTTTTCCAATTATCTATATCTTTCATTTTACACGATCTAAAAATAATTGAACCATCTGATCTCTTTACTTTTTCAAAATTGCAATTTGGATCAATTAATTTCTTTATTTCATTTGTTAACCAAATATCTAAGAGTTTTTCTTTTGATTGAGGGAATATTTTTGCTAAAGGCTCTTTCTTATCTTTTTCTTCCATATTATCAACTTAAGTTTTTATTATCATTATTTTTTGTCTTAACCTCTAATAAACAAATTAGAAATATATTTTCATTTGTTCATTTTTATTTTTTATATCTAATATTTTGAAATATTTGTCCCCAATATTCACGGTTTAAAGCATTCACTAATCGTTATTGGAAGCTTTGTGTCTGTTGTAATAGTAATTAGCACTGGAGTTAAAACAAAAAAAATAAAAAGAGATTAATAAGTTTTTCGTGATACGGTACGGAGATTTTGTGATACGTTATTTTAGGCGGTTTTTAATAATTTGAGACTTTTTATGTACCTTATAAATTATATATACTAAAGGCTCTTAGTATTTCTTATGGGAAAGTGTCCGTATTGCAGTAAAGACCTTCATATAGAGGATTTTTTCGTAGTTGAAAAAAAAGAGACCAAGAAAGGAAAAATTAAGACAAGGGTACGAGAATTTAAAGGAGAGATACAGGGGTACTGTAAGATGTGGGTGTGTCCATCATGTGAAACTATTTTAGGGTTTTCAGATTATAACTGGTCATCATCATAATCGAGTAGAAACTACGGAAATGTAGACTTCTTAAAAATGGGGAAGGAATATTAGAGGAATTGAATAGCAGAGAATGTTCCAGAGGATGGTAGGTGGAGAGGTATTTATATTGCGAAATCATCCTCTCAATAGCAGAGAATTTCCTTGAGATTCTGAATTTTAGATGTAAAAAAAGAGAGAAAGGATAAGGAAATAAAGAGCATCAGTTTTTTAGGTAGTGGAATTGTTTGAGTCTGTTTTTCCTATCCTTAAGTTAAGTTGTATTTGTAACATATTATTTTATGCTTAACACTTATTTAAATCTTGATATCATACCTGTAGATAATGATATAAATTTTATATTTTGTCAAAAGTTGCTGCTATAAATATAACGAAAATGTAAAATAATTAATTCTTAAGAAGATAAATGTGAAACATTATGACCTTAAAATGAAATCTCCCAGAAAATTCGTGATGCAATAAATCAAGTTCAAATAAATAGCTATGTTGAAGAAATTATTCAAGAATTGGAAAAATTATCAAATTATAGCGTACTTGCTGAATATTTATAAAATTGTAATTAAATTAAGCTACTGAATTAAAATGGATAATTACATTATTGAAAAGAATGAGAAAGGCATTGAATTGGATATAAAACTTCATGAACAATTTAATTTTAAAAAAACTAAATTAGCTTTTGAATTAAATGAGATGGAAAATTTATTCCAAGAATATGGAAGTACTCTTACTAAATTAAGTCTTAAAGATGCTATTGAGAAATATAAAAATGACCCAAGATATAAAAAGTTTTTAGAAGGATATGAACAGTTATCTAAGGATGATTTAAAAATCTTTGAGAAATATCGTGAAGAGCCTGTAGGAATAGCTCTTCTAAAAATAAAACAGGACAAAGAATCTTCCTGCTATCAAATTTTTTTACATGATTATGGTGATAAAACATTTTGTAAATTTGGAATTGATAAAAAAGATCAATATCAAAGAAAATCTCTTATGAACAATGGTGCTTATTTTTATTTAATTGGTGATCAAATTCAATATGTTGGTTCGACTTTAACAACTTTTAAAAAAAGAATTTATCAACAGGGAAGGATAACAGGCATAAATTGCTTCTTAGGTGGAAGGCCTACGGATTGTAGAATTAATTTTAATATTTACAAAGCAAGATTTGTTGACAAGCAGGAAGTCGAATATTATTATTATCCTATGGAAAATAAAGAAGAGATAAGATATCTTGAACATGCTTTAATTTATATAATTAAACCTTCATGGAATTACGAGAAATAAATTGAATGAATAAGACTCAAATAAATTTTAAATATAAATAATTAGTAATCTTCAATATTATTACGATGAACATGTATCACCTCCTATAATACTTTTATTTTTTGAAATAATATTTTTTATTAGTGCTGTTAATTGCTGGGATACAACCATTGTTTAAGATTTCAAAGAGAGCTAAAATATCACTCAATACAATAAATATCCTGAATTGAAACAACTTATAAAACGTTTATTTTTGTCTTAGTCTATAAAAGAAAGCGATTTTATTTAAATTTTGGATATTTTTTTTTTTTTTTCAAGTTCAAAAAATGATTACCTATTATTATCATCGCAATTAACGACCATATCAGGAAATAAAATTGAAAAGAAATGGTGCCATTTATATCACGCTTGTCATCTTGAAATGAATCGGGGGCTAAGTACATGATACTATCATTAACAGGAAGAGTCGCACCATTATTATTGCGGAATCTTACTGAAATTAGGTAACTTGTACCATTCTCTACATTGCCGATGGAAACAAGCTTAGTCGAATTATATGCCTCCCAACCTCGCCAAGATGAAAAGTTTCCGATTTTTAAGCACATTTCCTCAGCATTCGTGACAAAAAGGGATAATTTCAACACAGTAGAATTAAAAATGGCGTCGCCATCATTAATAACGATGGAAGGATTTAAGGGGGGTAATAATGAGGGTGGGATATAAAATAATATACTTGCATTGACAACCTTGCTTTCCCCGTGAACGTTCCTAAATTTAGCCATGATCGTGTATTCGGTATGATTTAATGGGCTTTTGAGGTAATAGGATGTCCAGTAGCGGTATGGCAGCCACGTACCCCAGATTAGAGTTGATGAGTTTTTAAAACACATCTCTTCTGCATTTGTTACTGAAATAATAATGCGGATGTAAGGGCTCGTAGTATTTAAGGCTCCTTCATTTAATGTTATGTGAGGATCCAAGGGAGGAAAGACCAAATATTGAATACTATCATTAATAGGAAGGCTTTCACCATTTTTGTTCCTAAATTTTACTGTGATCGTGTATTCTGTATTTCTTGTTTTTTAGCATTTCGAGATTTTATATTACATTCTAAATAAAATTCAATTTAGGTAGTAAATTATTGAAATTTCAGATATTTTTTTTACGAAATATTTGAATTTTTAAATTTTGCTCAAATCAACCAATTTTATTTTCTAAATCTAAATTCTTTTTTCCCTGTTTTTAAGCTTATATTCCCTTCATATCCACAGTCGTTACACTTATAAAATATCTCTGCTATTATATTTCCTCTATAAATTGTTTGATACACATCAAATTTCATATTTTTTAAAAGATTTTCACATTTAGAACACTTTAATTTTTGAGTTATAATATCGTTATGAATTTTCTTACATTCCTCGCAAATAAATCCAAGAACATTGTCATTATCATCCAAAATCCCTAAAGGATTATTTGAGGTAAACTGCTTTTTACATTCCAGACAATTAAATTCTTTATTGGATGTAGTCTGATCCAATGATATCCCGAATTCTTGATTATATTTTTCTATTAGTAGGTTAGTCTGCTTTATTTCTGCTGAAAAATTTGTTTGGATTTGATTAAAAAACCATTTTATAAACTTATCTGTGGATGATTTATAATCTTTTATTAGGTTCTCTAATTCTTTTTCTCCAACTAAAACTTTACCAATCTTATTTTTGGGATCATAATTAAATAATAATTGAAGAAAACCTTCATTTTTAATCTTATGGGTAAAAGCATGCCTTAGTTCTATTAAAAAATCATAAAATTCTTTGATTTTATATTCCTCTAATTTCTTATTATAATTATCATCACTTATTTTTAGACCAAAATTCTTATTTAGGTGATTTCTTAACCCACTAGTTTTGTTCTTAAGAGAAGATAAGCTCATTAGATAGTTGTGGAGATATCGCGCAAATTCTATCATAAAATTATCTAAATTACGAGTTCCATCAATTTTCAATCCCCAAAAATAACTTAAATTTTCTTTATATTCATAGATTTTTTTTAGTAAATCAATATAATTGGAATCGAAAAATGATTTATAATAATTTAAATGCTCTAATCTCCAATGAATCTCCCAACCTTTAGTTTTCTTGTAGTCTTCTTTTAACTTAACTGCTCTATCTTCTCTTTTCATCTTTTAATAGGTGATTTAATTTCGTCTCTACTAATTTTTAAAAATAACTGTTCTTCCCCAAAAATTGAGGATCTCTTATTTTTTATATTTTATGAGTTAACTAATTTATAGAAGCATCAAATTCAAGACGACAAGGAGAAAAAATCCGAAATTTCCCCCAATCCAGAAGATAAAAAGGAGAAAACAATAACCATTAGTTATTTAGGAATAGCATTTTTCTTACAGAATTTATATAAAAAGCTGAATTAGAATTAAATGAAATTAAAAAATTACAAATAACTAATGACTGGGATAGATTCTTAGAAAAAGTTAAAATAGTGGTTAAATATGTTTAGACATTCTGCAGGGTTTGGCAAGCGTATGGAATATTGGATTATTGGAAAAATGTTAAAAGAGGGATTAGATGTTTATGTCCCTTTGGTTGATGATATTGGTATTGATGCCGTTATCCGAAAACCTGATAATACATTTATAGAGATACAAATCAAAGCAAGATCGAAAGATGTCAAATTTGGGGATGCTGCTTTATTTGCCGCAATTACACATGAGCAGAGAGATAATTACTACTTTGTATTTTATTCTGAAAGGATGGATAAGATGTGGATAATGTCTTCAAAAGAATTTATTAGAGAGTCTAATAAAAATAAATCTGGGAAAAATATAGGTAAACGTTCTATTTGGTTTAATGGAAGAAAAAGTAAAGAGCGGGTAGAACACGTTAAACCTCAATTTGAGAAATATTTAGCAGAAAATTTTAATAGGTTTAGTTCTTGATCAACCTTTATTGCAATGTCCTCTCTGAGACCTAATTTTAGAACTAAATAATTGCGAAATTAATATTTCTGTTTCAATATCAAAGTAAAAAAAGCAATTTTGTATTTTTGTCCTTTCATATAATTTGAAATTATAGATGTATTGTTAAAAATTTTTGACTTATTGATAAAATAAGACGCTTTTTGTTATAAAGATTAATATTTAATGAAATAAGAGAGAAGCGAAGTATTAGAGATAGATAAGAGCTTTCTCCATTCTCTTCTTCAATCGGAATATTATTTGATAAATCCTACAAAAGTAATAACTTTTATATATGTATTGTGTCTATATTCACGAAGAATGAATTAAAATAGATTAGGAAAAAGATATTTCCAATCCTTGTTCATTGAACATCAATTTATCAGTAATCATACAATTAGATTAGAACGTTATAAAGCTGACCAGAGGGCTTCAAACCACTGGGAAGTAATCGAATTTTTGGTTAGATGAAATTGTTGGTTTGCCATGATTAGAATTCTAAAAAATAACCAGAGATAAATTGAAATGAGACAAAAATAATAAGTAGCTATCCATCGTTTGTCTTATTCATTCTTAAAAAACTTTAAAGAAATTTTAAAGCAGAAATAAATTATTGATCATTTAAAATTAGGAAAATTATCATGAAAGTTGCAAAACAGAATGTAGGGAATGCAGGAGAATTTTTTATAGCTTATCTCCTATCAGCTAATAACTGTATCGTCACTGTGACATTGGGTAGAACTGAAGGATTTGATTTATTAATTGTTAATCCAAACAATAAGACCTTTAAGATCTCGGTAAAAACTACATTTTATAAGAAAAAAAGTCTTCTAATGACAAAAAAGGTTGAAGAACTAAAAGAATCTGATATCGTTTATGCTTTTGTAAGATTTGAGTCAATCGACAAATTACCTGACTATTGGATTGTGCCTTCAAAAGTGGTTGCTGAAAGAGTAGCTATTTCTCATCAAAAATGGTTGAACACCCCTAGAAAAGACGGAAATCCCCATAAAGATACTACTATGAGACAATTTTTTTTAGTAAATCACGAATTTTATCCCCAAAATTGGGAGTCTATATTAAAACAGTATGAAAACAGTGTTGATCTACTATTGAAATAATTAACTTTTGTTTTAAAATGATATTAGATATGTTTTTTTTGAATATCCATTCAGTAGCATATAGATATCCATATCGAACAATTAATTGGCTTCTAGTAAAAGAATAATTGCACTCTCCTTGATTTTACGAGAATAAGACTTTGAGAAGGATCCCTCCAAAATTGTTAAATATTTATATGATCAAATGAATTCCCCTGAGGACATTGTCGCAAACGCTTTCAACACCTGGGTCATAATCTTTATCCGGTATAAGGGAATCAATTCTCAAGAAAGTGGCTAATGAGCTTTAAAGATTGACTGATCACCGTATCTCTTGTGATTCCGATCCGATCCTTAATGGTTCGTCGTAAATTTATCTCGGATAAAACTCCATTGAGTAGAATACTCAGATATTCCATTAATTCACCATCATCCATTGCATTTTTAATTGTTTTATCTTCCCGACCCTTTTTTATCGCTTTTTGCCATATATAACCGTTTCTCATCAACCAGATTACAAATTCGATGTAGGATGGCTCTTCAAATAATTCTTCTAGATTAAATTCTTCGAAAGTAGATGATTTATCGATCAGCTTATTCAAATTTGATGGCCCTATTTTGACGTTAAGGTCATTCCATACAGCTTCAGGTGCGATATTCAATTTATCCGTATGCACAAAATATGCATTCGTAATTTTAAGGATGATCGGGTTTTCGGTGCTATCTTTGAAGGTTTGTTCGCAGAACTGGAGGACTTGGTCTTTCCCTGTCATCTTGGGATCGAACATTGCTGTAAAGCGTTGGTTAAGGTCCCGAAAGACTTTATTTCCCACAGCAAAGAAGATGGTATCTTTATTTTTAAAATAATTATATATGGTTGTTCTGCTAATAAAGGCCGCTTCTGCAATGTCTTCGATTATCACAGCCTCCATTTCTTTTTTTGCGAAAAATTCCTCGGCTTTAGCAAGAATTACCTGTTTCGTACGCTCTTTTTTTCGAATCCGTAACTGCTTTTTTTGCATTTGAGGACCATCATCATGCGTTTTATCCATCACAAATATAAATAAACTACGATACTTAAAAAATTGACCCTTATTCAATAATAATACGGTATGTAAAAAATTATACACAAAGTATAAATTTAAATATAATGACGTTCTCTATTAAATTGGGATTAGTGTGTTATAGGAAAATGACTCCTATAAAAATTCTAATTCCTAACAATATAGTATAGATGTGAAACAAGTGAAAAAATTAGAAGAACATTTTAACAAAAAAACAGCAAAAGTGAATGGTAAACCTCCGATCAAATCTCTCTTGGTTGTGTTTTCCTATCACACCATGAGTACGATGAAAGTTGCCCAAACTATAGCCAATGTGCTCGGGGCTCAAATAAAAACTCCCCAAGAAATTCATCCCGAAGACCTCCTAAACTATGATTTGGTAGGCTTCGGGTCGGGGATCTACGATGCAAAACACCATAAATTTTTGTTCGATCTTGCTGAAAAACTCCCAAAAATTCCCGAGAAGAAAGCGTTTCTTTTTTCGACAGCAGGGATGACTGGAACCCGAAAGGTCGCAGGTGATCATTCAAAACTACGATCCAAATTACAGGCCAAAGGATATGATATCGTTGGTGATTTTGGATGTAAGGGTTTTAACAAAAACAGTTTCTTGAAATATTTTGGGGGCATGAACAAGGGAAGGCCCAATGCGATCGATCTCGAGCGAGCAGAAGAGTTTGCTCAAAGTTTAACATAGAAAACTTATACCACTGTCGTAATTGAAGTAAACAAATAATTGCGCTTTCCTATTCATCACCGGAAATCGCTTTTATCTATTAATCTCTTTTTTTTTTAAAAATTTATTTGAGCTTGATTCTTTCTTCTTTTTTTCATCTTTAAAAACAACCTACTGAATTCTAAATTAAAAGACACAATAAAAAAATTACCTGTGGTAGTGAACTAGAGCAAAACAAAATGCAAAACTCAAACAAACGAGAAATTCGATTTAGGAAAGCATACTTTTTTCCTCATTGGAAAGTAGATTAAGCCAAAAAGCTTAGAGTTCAAGGGGGACTCTTGATAATTTTATCCGCAAAAACCTCGAAGGTCTTTTCCGAATATCTCTTTAAAATTCTCAATAATTACTTTATATGAGTCCGGTCCAGAACCAAAATTTATCAATAGATATAACTTATAATTGTTTGAATTTTCCATGGCAAACTTAAATTCTTCTTCACTCATTTCAAAGCTTTTTTGGTCAGTATGGGTAGTTTTTACTTCAATGTATTTATCTATTCCTGCAGAATTTGATAACAGAATGTCGTAGTGCTTTCCTGATTCTCTCTCCGCATTTTCCCAAATAGGAATTATTTCAGGATGTTCTAGATATTCTTCAAGTAAAGCTTCATGAACCCGTTTCTCTCCTTCCCTTCCTATTTTATGAATAGTCTCACTATAATCTCTGAATATTTTCCTATTTAATGAGAATTTTGCCCCAATCTTCGAATCAAGAGAGTCTAAAATTGGAATATATCGAACTAAATATAACAGAAAACGAAATCCCTGAGATTGTGTGGCAACCAATTGAAAACTCGTTGCACTCTAATTTCTCTAAAGAATGATCCACAAATATAATTAATGGTACGAGCATTGTTGAATACGATTTAATTCGTAAAATTGAAACCACTACTCACAGACGAGATATAGAAATTATAGAAACTGAATTATTATTGATCCAAACCAATTATTTAGATAATGGCAAATTACGGATATCCAAATATTTCTTGTTTTCATATAAATCAATCCAAAAATAATTCCGTTAAAAAGTTGCAATCCGAATTTCAAAATAAACCATAAATAATTACCATCCACAGATAAATCAAAAATATATTTAGGAGTATGAATGAGCATAAATAATATTCCTTGATAAAATACAGATTTATTTTGCCCAATGGCTCTTTCTAACTTAGATTGAATAACTCCTCTAAATAGAAACTCTTCTAAAAAAACATTAGAATAAATAAATATTATTAATAAATACCACGAGATATCTTCAATAAAAGTGTTTAAATATCCGATGTATAAACATATGAGGATACTAAAAAATACGACCCACCAATTTCTTATCTTGGAAGTGATCCCATAGTCTTTAATTGTCCAATTATCTCTGTAGCGGGTATATATTAACGGGATAACTAATAATATTATTGTACTTATTCCCAGTTGGATATAAAAAGAATAGACAAGTGGACTTATAATAAAAAGGTCTAGGGAGAAATAAAATAATGCGATTAGAGTAAATGTTCCCACTTCTATTTTCTCCTTTCTTGGATTCTCTGATGATGGAAGGGGCAGTGGATTCTTCCCGGATATGTTAAGGATAAATAACGACAGAAAAAAAGCGACTGTTGCCATAATAAATCTGAAAAGTAAATTATTCATATATTCCATTCTGCTTTTGCGTCATTTTAGGCTAAATTTTTAATACATCACATTATTTTAAATGTTTTACCAAAAATTTCCTGATATTCTCTATTAACTCATCCTTACATTGCGGATCTAACCAGTTATCAGAAGAGAAAAGTTTTTCTTTTCTTGCGTCTAATTGGAGACCGAATTTGGCAATCTGGTAGAATGAATGTTGGTAGAAATCGCTAAAATTCTGAACTTTGGTGATCTCATCAATTGCGTCCTGAACCATCATTTTTCGTGCTTCAGCATATTTAGGATTATTACTATTCATCAAGTAAATACTAGTTATCAAGATGATTTAAGGGGCATGAGAGTAGAAATTTAAGCAATTACATTTAATTCTTCCCATTTATCGTGTAAAAAATTTTGAAATGATGGTCTCATACCCTCTCTAATGGGAGAATGTAATATTTTATTTAAGAATTGGACATTTTATTTAATATATCTAAATTAATATCTCCCGCATATTTATCAGTTCTATCAGAGAAAATTTTTCAGATGTTTCAATTAATTTTAATTTCTAAATAATTAAAAGTTTAGGAAACTGAAGTCTATATCTATTTGGATAAAAAAGAATAAAATTTTCCAATCAAAATAAAACATAACAAAAACGAAACGAAACGGAACGGAACAAAAATACAAACGTAACACATATTAATCTGCTATTATACCAACACAAACCTTTATTAAGGTTGATTTCATTTAATATTATAGAACAAATGTATTTTAGGGAGTATAATAGATTAAAAAAGAGGAAAACTCATTGTGGATCTAAAAAAAGTTCCTTTAATAGGTGAACCAACAGCTAAAATTTTGAAAGAGCATGGAATAGGAAATGCGGAACAACTGGCAACATTATCTATTGATAAACCTTTATCTAAAATAGTCTCTAACTTTTCTCTAATAGTTAATTATGCAAAAGCAATTGTTCGCAAAGAACTCACAATCAACGAAGATATCAGATCTGCTTTTGATACCATTGAAAGTGAAAATATATACTTTTTTGATGCGGAATATAATTCAACGTATTCAAAAACTAGACCATATAGTGTCTTCATTATAGGATGGATGGATATGGATAGTAAAATACATCAACTCTTTCTTGAAGATCCTGAAGATGAGGCGAAAATATTAAAAAGCTTCAGTGAATGGGTAAAGAAAGAGTCCCCGGTATTAATAGCATACGGTTCGAATAGTGCAGATGTTAAAGAATTGGACAAACGCTTTTCTAGGTATAAGATGTCCTTTAAACATATTGAAAATTCATTTTTCGATATTTATGCTAATGTAGTCTTTACTCAGAATGTGAAAAAGCAAAAATATTTTTTACCGATAGTAAAATCGGGCTTAAAGCCCATTGGGCTAAAAAAAGTTTCAGAATGTATAGGTTATAGACCATCAGATCTGAAAATATCGAATGGTAGAGATGCTCCACTCGAATATGAGAGATACTTACGAGAAGAACATAAAAAGACAAAGAAAAAGATTAAAAAGGAGTTATTAAAGTATAATCAAGAGGATCTGAAAAGAACTAAATTTATTTATGACATTTTGAAAAAACGGTTGCTTTAATCATAAAAAAAAATATTCCCTGCTTCTTTCAAATTTCATTGAAATCAGACTATGAACTTTATTTCAAATCTATGGTATGATTATGATTAGGGAAATTTAAACTTAAGATCCTTCATGAAGAAAAAGGTTGGATTTGAAATAAATTAAAATCAACTAAAAAATGGGGTGATAAAAAGGATGAGTGAAGAAGATATAAAAAGGATTGAAAAGAAAGTGGATTTACTTTTTAAATTGTGTTTTAAATTTAGAGAATCAGTATTGGAGAAGAAAAGAAGAATATGACAAAAAATATGATAAATTATTAGACCTAAGTAATACAATAGAGACATTAACAGAGAATTGGTTTAGTGATTCATATTTTGGAGAATTTAACACAAAGGATTGTATGTATATTGAAGGATTAAAG
Organism: Promethearchaeota archaeon; assembly: GCA_019057775.1. The sequence goes on along the minus strand of JAHLWT010000059.1, from coordinate 28,793 downwards.
GACAGCATAGAAAGGAATTATAGAGCTCAATTTGTTAATGATTTATTGAAAAAACTTGGGATAAAAAGAAGAGAATATGATTATTCTGAATATATAAGTAAAGCAATGACTGAGAACAAAGAACTTAAAGAGATTTTTAAAAAAATTGATAATTTAAAATAAAGAGAGGTATAAAATGAAAACTTACAAGGAAATAAAACCTTTTAAATCAAGGAGTAAACCTAAGTTTAAATATCCTGATGGTATTATTATATATGGAACAATTCTGGATGAAGTGGAAGTAGAACATGGAAATCTTAAAGGGAAGTTTTACAAGAAATTAGTTCAGAAAATTTTATATGATGATAAAAGTTTAGAGTTTAGGTTTTGTTATTATTATATTAATTTTAGTAATGAGCAACCACATTGGATTTTTGGACAGTATGCTTTATCCATTCCTAAAGCTAAATTTAACGAATTATTAAATAAAATGAAAGAAAAAGGTTGGATTTAAAAATTCAATTGCTTCTACATCTTTTATCAAAATTTCGTGTCTTAGGTGCATTTTTGCGTATGCTTCGCATAATTTTTTTACTGTAATCAAGTGTCTTTTTGTAATCTTATTATCTTCAGTTGAATAATCCTGTTTTATCCTAATTAAAATCTTTTTTAAAGCGTCTTGAGCGTCTTTTCGAAAAATTTTTTTGCTCAGAAAGAATCAAGTTTGATACTAAAAGTTTATATTCTGAATTTTCCATATGAATAATAGGTCTGGAAATAAGAGACCTTGATGCATTGGCCCCTTTATAGAAATATAGTTTATAGGGTTTGGGATTAGTAGGGAGTAGAATTGTTGCCAATATTCTGATTTTTTAGATTAGATTAAGCGTTTGGAAAGTTTGAGTAAATGATTTTTTTTAACTGATTTTTAACAAGTTTTTAGTGTTTGTTTGGGTTTATTGTTAGCTTTTTTTATTAGGGTTTGGTGTTAGGATTTAATATTAGTAAGATTTAGTGTGAGCAAAGAGTAAACAGTTTGTATGAGAGCGAGTTAAAAAGGAATGCAGGATGGAGTTTGGGCTTTTTGCATCTTATATTCCATCTCTCAATGGTAAAAAAAGGTCTATAGAAATGAATAAAACAAATAAAGCCACCCAAAATAGTAAAAATTATAATAGAAAAAGGATACGAAGGTTTGAAGGCCAGAAAGTGGAAATAAAAGGTATTTTTGAGCACTATATTGATGATACTAAGATTATTTTAAAAAATGTATGCGTTAATAGACAACAATTTAGCCATATTAGCTTAATTCTAAAGGAATCAAAGAATTTTTCAAAAAATCAGCGCGTGCAATGTTCTGCTATAGTGGAAGCTTATATTAGAAGGAATTACACTAAAAGTTATCAACTTAGACAGATATAATAGAAATGCTTTTCTCTTCCATTCTCTTTTTTTTCTTTTTATTTCAATTCTTTTGGATTTTTATAATGGATAAATAATTGTCAATTTCTCCTTTAGAGTTTCTTCAGTCCAGAGAGATAAATTGAGAAATATATTCTGGATAAAACTTAAGAGATAAGATGAAATTTGGAATAAAAGAGTAGTTTTTATAAAAAAAGGTTTATGGTCTACAATTCCAACTTTAATTATAGGATTAATTTAACGGAAAAACAGCTTAAGTGGATCAGAAAAAATACTAAAAAGGTATTTGAATATCCTAAATAGTATTTTTTATAGTTGGTATTGAAATTTAATATGATAGAAGATCAGAGCTATTGATTTATAGTTTATGATAAAATTTTTACAATTCAAAGATATTTTATCTCTTTTGAGAGAATTGTTAAAATAATTCTGGATTTAAAAAATGGGGAACACTATATTGCTCACTATGGATTAGATCTTATGTTAATCGACCATAAAGACTTTGAAATAATTGACCTTAACGATTTTAATTTTAAATTTGAAAAAATCGAAGATCTACAGAGAGTTATTAGAATACTTCAGATTCTCGATAGTGATAATTATAACCTAAAAAATTTTGATCTTTGTTTAAAAGGTTTTCATTTCCTTATGAAGAATTATGATAATTTAAGAAAAGATAAATATCTAATGAGATATGAAAAGGAATATATTTATATCGATCCCGAAGATATTGAAATATACGATAGAATACCAGAGTATTATCCTGATTTAACAGAAAGAATTTTAAATGATTCAAGAATAAAGAATATTTTGTAAAGTTAGTTTTGAGAAAGATTTCGTAATAAAGAGCCTAAAAAAATTGTATTAAAGAATTTTAAACTAAAGAAAATTTAAATGAATAATCCCTAAAGGAAAAATTCTTGACAAAATAAATGTAAAGGAGCTTATGTTAATGTGTAATGAAGATTTTCTATTTCCGAGTTCTTTCGAAAAACCTCTTAATGAATTTAAAAAAGTCTTATCAGCAACTACCAAATTAAAAGTTCTATTCAAAGATATTAATGGTTGGAAACATTTTTTTGAGATGGGTGAATATGGTCTTTTAAAAACTTATTACACTCCCAAAGGTAACTTAGGAGGTTGGGAACGAATTTTAGATTCTCCCTTTAAAATATTAGAGATACAATCTAAAGATAATAAAACTATTTATAGAATTGAGTTATTATTGGAAAATCATACATGGGAGAAAAATGAAATCATTGAAGTAGAAAATTTCAAGCAGTTTAGAAAAGAACTTGATAATAAATTGATTATAGTGTTACCTAAGCACCTTAGAAAATCTTTCAAGCTAATCATATTAAAATATAAAAATCGTGAAAAGAAAAGATGATAGAAAAAGTTTGTAAATACTGTGGGAGTTCTTGGAAAATAGAAAAGGAACATATCAAACCAAAAAGTAAAGGAGGGGTTACTACAGTGAAAGCATGTCAAGCATGTAATAGATCAAAAGGAGATAAAACTCCCCTAACTTGGTTGAGATGGCTTAAAAAAAATGATAAATATAGATGGCAAAGGATAAAAAAATGGCAATATAAAAAAAGGGGTAATATAGCAGATACAGTTAGAAAAGTTGCTAAAGAATAATTTTTAAAAATTATATTCTGAAAAAAGGTCTCAGAATTTGTTTAATTAAATATAATAAACTGTAACATTTCACGTTAAATAAAAAAAATTTCATAATAATTAAAAACACGTTTTTTTTATAATTTTTAAGTAAGTCCATAAGCTTTACACGCTTAACTTCACTTGATTCCAAATGGACAAGTCTAATAGCGCCCCTCATGGTAAAAAAAAGCCCTGGATACAATATCCCCTATAATAATTCTAATATTTTATAATGATAAATAAAATTTTTATCTATTTCTAAATTTTGTTTCATTTTCAGCCAATTCTATTATAATATCTTTATTTTCCACAAGATATTTTAAAAGATATTCTCTTGTTAATAATTTCTCTTTAATTACTCCTTTTTCAATTTTTATCAAAATTATCTTAAAAATCCTGCCTATTAAAGGAGATTCTGGAACTCCAAATATTCTCATAATATCAATACCATTAACCGGTAAGCGTGATCTTTCATCATCTTTTTGCTTAATTGAAAAAAAAATCTTTAATCTTTCATTTAATTTCCTAGCCATCTCTTTCTTGTCTTCATTAAATTTAGTTATTAATTCTAACTCCTTAGAGATAAGATTTAATTCTTCTCTGTATATTATTAATCCCTCTTTTTTTAATATTTTCTTTATCAAATTTTCAATCTTATTTGATTTCTCCAACTTATCAATATTATAAAAGAGGTCTAGACTTTCGAGATAGACTTTCAATGCTTCTGAGTATTGATTTTTCATTTCATAATAAGAACCAAGCCAAACTAGATAATTAGCTTTTTTGAATTGATCTTTTTCATCATTTAATTCATTAATGTCATTAAGAATATCTGTATTTATTAATTTACGCGAAATTATCTTTTTAAGAGTTGAATTAAGTATTAAACACCATTTTTTCAATAAATCCAAATGATTTCTAATCTCAGGATAGGTTTCGATAATTCTATCTATTCTATGGCGCCATTCATTACCATGCGTGAGACTACTGCGAACACCATAAGATTTTTTCATAAATTTAAACATCGAAATAAAAGATTTCTTATCAGAGGTTAAGAACATAGATGAATAAAATGCAATTTTAAAAGAAACTTTTTGATCTGAATTATCTCCAAATAAATACTCAAATAACACAAAAATATTAAAAATTACATCGGGAGTAAAGTCTAAATTATGTAATTGCATATAATGGTGCCATATTATGATATATTCATCATTGCTAAAAAGCTCACTCTCAACTAAATCTGGATAGATTTGAAAAATTTGTACGCAATCATCGCTAGTTAATCGTAGGGTAGGACCAGTCGATTCATTGAATAATCTCATAAAATCTGTAAAATTAAATTGTATCCACCAGGGAAGTAATTCTATAAAAAAACCATAAGAAAACGCAATATTATTAAGATAAAATGTGAAGATAATCTCTTGGATCTCTCTTTTCTTCTTCTTCCAATCATTTTCAAATATCTGATTAAATTCTGCGCTTCTTCCGTGATATTCTTCATCAGAATGATAAAATTTTGCTGGTATTGTTGTCTTATAGATCAAAAAACTCTTCCAAGAATTTATACACTTATTTTCATGTTTTGCCAAAATCCATGAATTAAGCTTGCTCTTTAAATTTATTTTTGATTTTATTAGTTCCACGTCATTATATACCTTCACATTGGGCATTGGTATAATAAAGGTTATGTTAATTTCATCATTTTCGAGGTATTCAACCCATTGCTGTTTTAATTTTGAGTAAATTTCGTTAACAGTGGACTCTTCGAGTAAATATTCGTATACAATGCGATATAATAATAATAAATAAAGACGGTTAGAATTGGTATAGAGAGTTAAATCATAATGAGAAATAACAAATGTTTTAGGATCAATCTCATAATTTTCAAAAAATTCTTCTTCAAAAGCTCTACCCCTGTTATTAAAATCTTCACCAACAGATATATTGGGATGAAAAGGTATCTCAAAACAGGTCCTATTTATTAATGCTTCAAAAAAATCAAATGAGATCGCGAGACTGAGTGAATTCGGTGGCCAAAGAAATGGTGATTCTGGAAATTTTTCAATTATCTTGCTGAAATCTTCTTCAAGAAACTCAATTAAACTCTTGTCCATTTAATTATAAAATAAGTTATTTCAAATAATAAATTTTCTCGTAATAAAAAATATTTTAATGATATCTATAACAGCCAACTAAAGGAGCTTTTAAAAAAGATCCACATTCTGAGCAATTTTCATGTGGCAGTACGCATTTTCTGCCGTTATGGCATAATATAAATATATGGTAAAATTATTATTTCATTATGAAGAAACTAGTCGCTGTATATTATGATTTTCAAAATGTTTATGATTATTCTATTGATAAAGAGGAGTTATGATCGTCATTTCTTAAAATACGGTTCTTCTTCTATGTGGTCTCTCTTGACTTTTCATTTCATATTCTTCAAATACTTTAATCATTTGTTCTACATAATATTTCTCGTCAATCATTATGTCTGATTTTAAGCACTCATCTAAAAAATAAGTTCTAAAGTCCTCAAGAATTTTTTTATCTTGTTCTTTTCTCCCATAAGTAAAAATCTTCATATTAGCATTATAAATATTCAATGCATTTAATTTATCTTCACTAGAAATTATTTGTAAAAATTGTGAAAGCATAATAATTGTAACCGATAGTATGAAATCGAAAGATTTTATTATCTGTGAGGATTGTGGAGAAGAAATAGAAATAGGAAAATTAAAAGAACTCGAATCAAATAACTCAGTTTGATTTGAGAAACAATAAACTAACGACTCTTCCGGAGTTCATAGGCAATCTTAAATCGCTTCAAAGACTACGGTTAAGACATAATCAGTTATCAACTCTCCCAGAATGTTTGAATAGTTTATTTTGAAGATGGTCCTCGAAAAAGAACGGTTATAATACACAAGAATTGGACTTCCTTTCTTTGACCTTTAGAAAATTATTAATAGAAAGAAAAAAACTGAAGGTATTGTCTCTAAAATTGTGAATTGGGTGATTTGGGAATTCCATGCGGTTAAAAAACTACTCAACTCAAAATATGGAGGATAGTTTTTTTCTTTATATTTAGATAGCTGAATTCAACTATAATAACTAAATTGAATACAGGTCATTATGCTATTTTGAATTTTTGCTGAAATCATGTGAAATTAGCTAACATTTAATTTTTAAACATCAAAATTTAAATTTATACAATTCTCTCTCTATTAAATTTCTGTAAAATTTGTGTTCATACTTAGGATCTTTTAGAATATCAAAACTGGGATCAGAAAAAAGAGCAATTTCTTCTTCTAAATCTTTATTATAGAATTGCCATAAATTATATAAAAACACACTGATAAGCTTTAGGACTGATAAGCAATTTTCATAAAACACATTAAACATCTTAGAAAGATCGAAATCTTCATATAATATCATTTTCATGTTATTTAACTTTGTTCTCAACAATTTAGAATCAAAATATATTAAAGCTCTATCATATTTTTTTTCTTCTAAAGTATTCTCTATACTTATTTCTAAATGAGGATATGTACCTAAATCCTTAAACCATATTCGATATCCATGCTTATAAGCGTTATAAACATTTCTATACTTTAAGTAATCTCTACTAATTACTTCGAGACAACTTTTAACAAATAAATATGACGATTCTAATTTAAGGATATTCTTATTATTAAGGTTAAAGGCTTTTGGTGGAAAATTAAATAATTCTCTTATGAAAACTTCTGATAAACTCGAATTTAAATTTTCAAAAAAGTTTTTCACTTGGTATGGCTCATAATTAATATAATTTGAAGTAAACTTAATCTTATCGTTATCTTTACTCATTAATAGTGCACCAAGATCCTCAGCTAATTTACAAAATTTCATTATTATTTCAGTTACCAATTGATCTTTGATATAATCATTTGAAATATTAGGAATTATATCATTTGGATTATAAAAATTATTCTTGATTATTTTTAGTATTATCCAAATGCCTTTAATATCGTAAAGCCACCAAAAAACATCAGAAAAACCTTCTTCTAAATTCAAAAATTATCACTATTATTTAAAATTCTATTTGTATTAGAATGATTTTCTATTAAATATTTATGTTAAAGTGTTTTGACTAAATTATTTTCTATTAGCTTATTCAATAATCAAATGAGGGATTCTAAAATTAATTTTTCATCTCTTCACGGTAGCAATCTTCACATAATGGTTTATCAAAAGTAGATTCAAAATAGCATTTCTTACAGTAAGGATCATCTGGAATTGCCCTTATATTACCACACCGGATACAAAAACATACCTCTTGTATATCATCCCAGGATCCAATCTTAGATTGGTCGTAACTTCTGTTAATTTTGCTTTGTTTCTCAATATTAGATGAATTTATGATTGACTTTATTTCTATTATAGCTTTATTGTATAACTCCAAATCCTTTTGTCTTTTTATTAAAATACCCATCTCTCGGTTGTGACTTTGGGAAAACTCAAGCAGGTTTAATGATGTTATCACCATTGTCTCTTCATTACAATAGCATTTAGCATGAAGGTTTTCGCAATAAAAAATCCCAAGATTTTTCAATTTACTAAGCTGCTCTAACTGATCGGGAACAAGGTCTTGCTTTCCGTATATGAAAGTTATTTTAATTCCATTTGCATCGGCATCCTTTAATCGGTCATAGAACAATTTATTCATTTTTAAGTAAGGACTTATTAATATTAACTTTTCTTTTGCTTCTCTGACGATTTTTTCAATTCGAGCCGATGTTTCAAGTGTGGTTAAAAATTTTACCACTAATACTCTCCTCCTATGTTGAAAACTTATATTCCTATTGACCCTACATTTTATGATGTAATGGAATTATGGTTAAATTGAGTAAAGCAAGATAATGAATTTCGATGATATGAGTTATTCTTTTCTATATTTTTGGCTTTTTACTTGTGCCTTAAAATCTGATTCGGTGCGTAAAACTAAATGACACGAGATTTTATTCTTCCAGATTTTAATGACATTATAACTGCTTCCTTTATCACTACGAACATTAAGCCCCTTCTTTAAGCGCTCTATCAATGGCGGATATACCTCTCTTTTCTCAGGATCTCCATGAATAGCAAAAATAACATCTAAATCGCTTCTGCTTTTGTGAGTTCCTTCTTTCCTTGAACCAGAGCGTGCCACTCCACTCACTTTAAGACCAGAATTATTTAACAAAAAATTCTTTAAGCTTCTCCAGAAAGAGGCATAGGCTTGTTCATATTCTCTTCTAACAGACATTTCAAATCTTCCTCCCAATTAAATAAAATTATTTTTTTGTCTAATTTAAGTATTGATTAAACTGGTTTATTAAGTTTTCAACATTACAATTTTCTACATTAAATGAAGTTGTATGTTTTAGAAGGTTATATTGGGTACGAATCTGTATAAATAATTTTTTATTTGAATTATCAATTACCCCTTTTGATTCTGCAAGGGAGAGAAGTTTCTCTTCTCGATCAATTTTAATTCGGTTAATAGCCTTTAGAAGCCACAACTCCTCTAATCTCCCCAACATTAATAGAGCTGCTTCTTTTGATATTTTTAGTAATTTAATGCAAATATCATACTGTTTGATCAAATCTACATCAGTAATTTTAATTGATATAGGTCGATGGTATGTTTCCTCTTGACAAGTATGAATTTCAATCTCTATTTTTTTCCAAAGAAATCTAAATTGTTGTTGTATTTGTTGAAGTGCGTTAGTGCAGATCCACTGTCTACGAGTTTCTTTATCTAATTCTTCAAATATAAACGTTTTAAATTTATATTCGAAACGATAATAACTAATCTCAACTTTTTCTTGCTGAGGTTCTATTAAATATGCTCCATAAACTTCATCTGTTTCCCAAATATTACGCTCTAATAAGAAGACTATCGATTTTTTTGATAACCGACGTGTATTGAATAGTATTATTTTTTTTAATTCGTCATCAAACCAATACGAATTGTCTTCAAAAAAGTTCCATATATCTTGCAAGTGATCCCTTAAAGATGCAAGCATTTTAGGTTCCCACTCATATAGTGATGGTTCAAATCGTGGTTTTCCAATGAGTTTTCCATTTTCTAATTCTTCTTTATATGTAATTTTGCGTTTAAGTGGAATTTTCTCTAGTTGTTTCCCTAAATTCTCATGTTTTTCTAATAATTCTTTCACATCCATAGTAACATAATTGGGATAATGGATTTTAAAATTAATTTTGAGTGGGACACAAAATTGAATCTCATTGAAATTTCATTGTTTTTTTTCTTTAAAATAACCTGCAATATTAATGTGATATGATTGAAAATAATCTAAAATTAATTCATTTACGGGATGAATGTCAAATATGTAATGGCAGGGGTAAAACCGAGATATATAGAGAAGATTTGGAAGAATTTGAAGAAGTTGAATGCTTATGCTTAACTCAATACTAACATCAATTTGAGTAACGTAAATAAATTTAAGAGAATTATAATATAATATGGCAAAAATCATAACCCATTCCGGCTTTGCTCATTTAGATGATTTTCTTTCCGCCTGTTTGATCTTATATAAGGATAGTGAAGTTGACACGATCCTAAGACAAGCGGAAATAACTGAAGAAGAACTTAACGACTCGGCTATTTGGAAAGTTGATATAGGTCAAAGGCATGATCCTGATTTAAGAGCTTTTGACCATCACCAGGAAGATATGAATGATTGCTCGTTCTCTTTATTATTAAAACAATGGAGTATATGGGAACGAGCAAATACGGTTTATTCGTGGATTCCTACCTTAGTAGAAATTGACACGTCTGGACTCAGTGCAGTTTTAAAACCGAAGGGATTATCTCACAATGATTATTTCCAGTTAGATACATTTATTAAAACTGCCTATTTAGAAATATTTCAGAAATATAAAAGAATAGAAAAGAACAACAAAAAACATACGTTAATGTTTCTAAATATGAAACGAATCGGTAAGGAATTCTTCGACGGAATTACCACATATGAACATATATTAAACGATTTTGGATCTAATTTAGACGTTCAAATCATGAGTAAACAAAAAATAGAGGATCCTAAAGGGATTCTTGTCCTTTTATATTTAACCGACCGTCCTAAATATTGTGTTCATTTAACGATCTTACTTAAAAAATTTAAAACTGAACACTTTCCTGATTATAAAAAAGGATGGATTACCGCTTTCACTTATGATCGCCCCTTAAATACAATTAGTTTAAAAAGGCATGGGAAGGGGGATCATATTGACTTATATAGACTATCAGGTTTAAAAAAAACCCATTTTGCTCATAGAAAAGGCTTTGTTGCCACAGTTAAAAGAATGTCGACTGAGGAATTATACTCTTATATACAACATGCATTGATTTAAATGGAATACCTGATCAACTATATTGATAAAAGTTAATAAAAAATAGAAGGTCGAAAAACCATTCTAATTAATCAAATTTAGAATGATGATTTAAGGAAATAAAATTTAGTTAGAGTATATTATCTTCGTATTACTTTGATAAATGTATACAATGTATTTATTTTCACATTAATCCTTTAAATGATAATTATTGGACAAAAGGTAAATCCACATTCTCTTTTATGTGAAGATTAAAGTGAAAAGTACGAGTAAGTACAAAAAGGACAATCGTGACAGGATTGTACAATTGAATTTCAAACTGAAGGAAGGATAGATCAAAAAATATTAAACATTATAATAATTTTTTCCACACTACAATTATAGTCTTTTTGATCTCTTTGAACTTTATTAAATATTTTACTATATTTGGATTTGATTTAAGATCGTCATCTTTAAATTTTTCAACGCTAAAATCAATATTATTTCCGAAAATATTAGGTTTAATCTTGATTGGTTCGCTATAACAGAATATAATAAGAATTAATTTGGAAATTTCCTCATGGTTTAGGAATCCTTTAAGCAATTCATCTTTAATTGCAGGTCGGATATTTGTCTTAACAAGCTTTATCATGACACCCATGATCTCATCTTTAGTTTCAAAACGAATATCATACTCAAAACCCATAGGTTCTAATTTTGTATTATAATGCTTTTTAAAGAATTTAAATACTTCATGTTCTACTTGATATCCTGTACGAGTAAGAAGAGCGGGGCCTGTAACATAATATCTAAAGTCTAATAAGAGAAATTTCTTCAAGAAATATTCTAAATCCTCTTGACTCTTACTAAAACTAAACTTCACCAGTGTATCCAAATATTCAATTATTTCCTTTCTCTTTATAATACCTAACTCCAACTTAATACCTAAGTCAGATAAAATTTCATCTTTATCTCTTTCTTTCTTATATTTTTCTTCTAATTTTAATAATTTTGGCACTTTATGTTTTATGATATTTAAATAATGAAGAATTGTTTTATAGGTATACTCAATTTTTCCTTTTCGAGAATTTTCATAAGGATATGATGGAACCCAATTATAATAAGAATTTATTTTAAATTCTTCCCAAAGTCCAAGTTTTTCTTTAATTTCTTCTTCTTCATTTATCTTATTTTCAGGTATAATGTGATCAATATGAAAATTATTAATAAGAATAGGTTTTCCTGAATAGAAACATTTAGGACCATGACCTTCATATATTACTCGCCTTTCTATCAAAGAAAATTTGTATTTACTCATTTCCCCATCTTTTGATTTTTTATCATTAATTTATTTTTGTTTTATCTCTATAATAAATGTAACAGAAATATATCTTTTTCTCATTATCACCTATTTTTGAGTAATATTTAATCAGAAAACCCGCATACACACGGAAAAATTAATATGCCTAGAAATTACAATTATGTATTCAGAGGGACTTTAATTAAATCCCCTTTACATAACAAACAATTTAGCAAGAGGAGCGGGAACTATTTTACGGAAGAAGTGTGGGAACTATTTTACGGAGGGGGACTGAATATAATTTTTCCCCCTGGATTCAAGCAGCTCTATTATTCGAGCAAGTAATAATTCCTTGCGATTATTAAGTTCCCGAGACCTTACTTGAATTTGCTCAAGACGTGATCAACTTAGTTTCATATTTAATAATATTAAAAAACATTTCTTTGAATTTTAGAAAAATTTTCTTAAAATCAATCCTTCTATTTTCTCAACCGAGAGATGAAACTCTCTTGCTCTTCAGTATAAGCTCTAAAATTTATATTAGTTAATGCCAATCGAGAGAGTGTTCTAGCACCAAATTCTGATTCCAATAAAGAACTTCTTGTGATCAAGATCAATTTAAATATAGAGTCATTTGCGAACCTATATAATATTTCTTGTTCAATTTTATATTTACGAATTAAATTCAAGGATAAAAGAAATTGAAACTATTAATTAGAAGGTGGTCCCTACTCTACGAGACGCAAACAAACGTCAAAAATAGGTTAGGGAGAGTGGGGCGAAATCAGGGGGTAATCACTTACGCCACCAAAAGACAAAAATTCAAGAAATTATTTACTGATCTTAGAATTAAATAAACCTTCAGTCTCTTTAAGAATTTATATCTCAGGTAAGAAACTAAATTCGCATGAATATACCATATCTAATATTTCACCTTTTAAAATTCTGGAATCAGAAAACTTTTCTTCCGCAGACATGCTCGATCGGGAGTATGTTGAGCCTGATTATGAAAGAGTATGTGAAATCCTTGAGATATGGTATGAATATGATTATGATACGTGGTTGATGGTTAAGGATGGTGCTTTCCCTCTATTAAAAAGATTGTACATTGCCGGTGACCCTATTGCAGAAAAGGTGTTTAAAAAAGAGATTAAAAAAAGATTGGAAAAAGGGTTATCTGATATTGTTGCATATTTGATTGGGGAAGGTTATACCGATTATTTAGAAACAGTTGTAATATCAAAATTAAGACAGAATATAAAAGAAGTCGATAACGCGTTCCAAATAAAAGATTTTTTAAGTAGGTTCAATCTTGTATTGAAAAGTGAAGAGTTATGGAAGGATTTTCCTAATCTTTTTGTTGATATGGTTGAAATAAACAGAGAATTTGTGAATCTAATGGAACTGAAACCTTGCAATGAGGGAGGTTTGTTTTTTGAGTTTTTATTGATGTTAAATTCTGAAGAAAAGATTCAGAAATTATCTGATATGTCAGAAGAGAAATTACTACAAATCTTATATAATATCTTGGAAAATATGAAGGTACGACAAGAATCTGAAAATGTTATAAAAGACGAATTTACAATAAATAAATATCTTACACTCAAGCTCATAGAAGATAAAACCATGATTTATGTAAATGATAAGCTTTTTTTACAGTGTCAATACCTTTTATTAAATATTCCTGAAGAAGATATTGAAAAATATGATTTTATTCAGTCAATTGACGAAGCGGCGATTCACCTGGACTCTTCTTTGGAAAATCCGTATTTAAAATCTACTAAAATATCTCCGGAGACGGAATTCTTTGGTCATTGTTCTAACCTTCAAGTATGGGCAGAGAATAATTATAATACACAGTTACTACACCGCAATATAGCTTTCAATCTATTAAAGAAACTAACTATAGCAGGGGATCGAAAAGCTAAAAGAGTGTTTAAAGAAGAAATAGCGAAAAGAGTTCTCGAAGGCTATCCTACTGTAGTATCTTACTTATTACATCAAGGGTATTTACAATATTTGGATAATGAAGAATTGGAGACTTTAGTTGATTCTACTTCAGATATATTTGTGAAGTCTCAAATTGCACTTCATTTTGCTTACTGTGATAATATAATCAAGGCATTAGAAATTTATAACAACGTGAAGCTTAACAGAGAATTTAGAGATCACAATTTAAAGCTTTTTGCTGAGATGTGGGAACGAGTGGCAGAATATTATTTAGGTAAAGAGGCTTATTATAGCTTGGTTATTGCAAGTGAACATGTAGTAAAATGTGATCCTGATTATCGATCAGGATGGGAAAATCTGGGACATGCTTACAGGAATGCAAATGATTTTGAAAAGGCAATAATATATTATAAAAAAGCAATAGAGAAAAATCCTGAAAATCACGTTTATAGTTCTCTTGCATTTACATATAAAGAAATAGGTATGATTGACCAAGCAGAACTTCATGCTACTAAAGCACTAAGAATAAATCCCAAGGATGTTGTAGGTAAAAATGTTTTGGAAGAAATCCTTAATGAAAGAATGGAAGAAGATAATGAAGATTGGAGTAAATTTTAAACTTTTAACTACTTCTAATAAAAGCTTCTTCAAGTAAAAAGTCCAATCCGTTATCATATCCGCCAAGAGCTGCTTTCCTTATTATTTTAACCTCAGAACCCAACTCATTAATCATTTGATCATAACCGGGAGTATTTGTTTCGAGCGGTTCTATATTTACCTCAAAAATATCATTACTCCTGATGGTCTCAGGCATGCGCTCAATTGCTCTGTGAGTACATAGTATACAGCAATATTTTAGATATGATAATTCCAATAAATCTTCAGGGATTTTTTTTAATATGGGAAAAGCTGTGTTTGCATAATATGGATGATACCAAAGTAAAACAACTCTACCTTTTTCCAGTTTATAAAATATGCCCCCGAAGGAGCCCCAAAATTCCCCTCTGTTCCAATATATTTTATCTTTTTTATCTGTATATTCACCTATCCCAATTTCTTCTTTACTATTATATACATCTATATAAAAATCAAGATGAGTATCAAAATTATAAAAAGCCCTTACAGAATAAGGAGATCCATTCAAGTAAGTTAAATGTTTCTGTATCTTGCCTAAAATTGTCGCTTGTTGTAAATTAACACCCTTTATTACAAATCTTTTACCATAAGGGTTAGTGAATTTGTGGATATCCATATAAGCTTTTCTGGCACTTTTCAATATTTTATTAACAGTCGTTTTGGCAATTCCTGCATCTACTAATTGATAAGCAGGTGTAACTGCAAGTTCTTCAACTGTTGTAATATCTAAGTTATATAATTTATTTAGTGCACGAGTTCCAACGCCACAATTTGCAAGTTCGCTCATTTTCTCCAAAATTTCAATCTTTCGACTGTATTATTTTATTGATTTCAGATTTGGTGAATAAAATCTTCTTATTTTTTTGAACGAATTTCCAACTGAACCCTTTTAACTCTTTTAGAGGGCCATCAATTCCCTTTGGGTTCCCTGTCCTAGTGAAAGTAATGTTTGTGTTCTTAATTGCCTTGAGTACTCTATGTGGAGTCTTAAATTTCTCGATAAGGAGTTTTGCTTTTTTGGGGCCAATATCTACCAATCCTTCTATGATATAAATTCTCCGGTCTTCTTTGGACATTTTTTTTGGTGCCTTTCTGGAAAGAAGAGGCATATCATTTTTTACTTGTTCCCTGTATGCGATTCGTTCAATTGTAATTACAGTATCTTCGAGGTTCCTAGTAGGGATGACAGAAATTCCAAGTTTATAGGAAATGAAGGTAAGTGCTCCATAAATAGAAGAGATTTTCATGCCTACTTTATTAAATACCTTATCGTTCAAGCCTTCGAGTATCAAGATGGGCGTTTCATATGTATCCTTCAAGCGAAGTAATTGTTCAAACAGGCGGTTGTCCATTATTGATGAGACAAAGTCGAACCCTTCCTTACGTTCGATGGCTACTTCCTCCGAGATAACTATATCTGCAATATCCAATTGTTCTGAATCATAGGTGATGGTATCTTTCTTCTTATCTAAGAGAGCCATGAGTTTATGCTCTCTATTATCTACGAGGATATGAAGTAATTTTTTTGATGTCTTGATTTCTGCTGGAAGCTTATTTACGGTCATGAGAAGTTACTAATTCCTGAATTTATAAAAGAAAAAAAACTAATAAAATGTTTCTGAATATTTGTAGGGATTAGCAAAATCAAATCCAAGCTCTTGTAAATATGTTCTTATGGGGGAGGTTTCGGTCATATACTAACAATGATCTTAAATTCCTTTCTGCAACCCATACCTAATGATGTTCTCAGATAGCAGTAAATTCAAAATTAATTTTAATTAATAATAGATAAGAAATAATAATCTTTATTATTCTACTAATTTATTTTTTAATTAGGAAAATACTTTAAAATGAAAATTCAATTAACTAAGGTAATAATTTATGTTAGAACTTCCAAATTTTATATTATTAGGAGAAAATACAAATAAAAAAGGAGAAAGTTTTGAATTTTTCTTAAGGCAATTTTTAAGAACACAAGGGTATAGTAATATTGAAAATCTAAGAAGGACAGGAATGGAAATTGATTTAAAGGGATTGCATACTTTTTCAAGAACTTCAGTAATCGCAGAGGCAAAAGGTTATAATAAAAATAAGAATGTTGCTTCTAAAGATGTTGATGCATTTAAAACTAAATTTGATAGATATGTAGAAAGATACAATTTAACAGAATGTAAACCTTTTTTCATAACTACTACAGATTTTGCATGGGAGGCTTGGGATTCAAATGAACGAGATGATTTAATGAAGTTTATCACTTTCATTAATGGAGAAAAATTAATTGAATTATTACATAAAGTAGGATACATACCTTCCCTTGATTTTATTGATTCAAAAATCAAAAATAAAATTCCATTTATTTTGAGCAGAAAATATATCTTGATTTTTGATGGAAAATTATATTGGCTCCAAACCTTTAATGATGAATCAAATAAAGATGAATACATAGCAATCTTTGATAAAAATGGTGATTTTATAAAGCATTATGATTCAGTGCAAATTCTTGATTTACTTCCTAGTGTAATTAAAGATTTAATATATATTGATTTAGATATTAAATTTAGAATACTCGAACATTTAATAATGAAGGGTGAGTCAACATTAGAAGATATTTCAGAAAATTTGGAAGTTTCTGAAGAATCCATCGAATTAAATTTAACTCTACTTAATAAATATGATAAAATTGTAAAATCTTCAAATTTGAATAAATATAAATTATCAAATGAGATTGAGGACTTCAGATCTCTTTTTAATATGATATTTAATTTACATGAGAAAAATATCCTAATTAAATTTTATATAAGTAATTATTTTGAAGAGATGTTAGATAGTAGAACAATGAATTATATCTTAAATCGATTTTTTATAAATGAATTACCAAATGATTTGTTAGAGCAATTTAAACGACTGATAAATCTCTTCCCTAGTGTACTAAATTTTTGCCTAAATAGTGATACAGATTTCTACCTAGAGATTAGTAAAAGCAAAATCAAAGATCAAAATGATTTATTATATGGTTTTTTAACTCGACAACTTTTTGAGAACTCCTTATTAGACTATTTTAAAAATAAAGAATTTATTCGTGCAACTTTCAAAGAAAAGAATATTACGGAAGAATCACTGATCGGAAACTTGATTATCTTGAAAAACCATAACCAATTTCTAGACTTCAAATCTGAACATAGAGTTATGTGGAGAAAGTTTGTAGGAAAAGGCACTATTAAAGCAGGAACTCCTGTAAAACCAACAGAAAATAAGCAATTTGTAAATTTCATTGCGACTTTAATTAAATTAAAGGATTATAAAGGTGCCATTAAAAAGTGCGATGAATTCTTAGATATCAACAAATTACAAGAATTTTATCCTGAATTCTTAATTAATAAGGGTGTAGCTGAGGCACATTTGGGTAAATTTACTGAAGCAATTGAAAATTATAAGAAAGCCTTAGAATATAAAATACATCTTCCACTAATATTTATTAATTTAATTCGAGCTTGGTTTAGTAAGTACTTACAAGCAGTGAATTTACAAAAAGAATATGAATTAGACATAATTAGAATCCTTAGATATTTAAAAAATGCCAAAAAAAATATCGATAAATTTAAAACTCTTAATTTATCTGATGAAAAAGTTAATTTTTTAAATGAGGTTGAAGATTTTGAACAAAAGATTGCAAAAGAATTAAATAACAACTTTAATCAATCATTAAATTTAATTGAAAATGCTCAAATCATTAATTTTTTATATCAAGTCGAGAGAATAAATGAAGATTTTTTAAAGCCAATTTATGAAATACATTCAGAAAAAATTGATTCTTTACTTGAAAAGAATTATTATGAATTTAATCCTTATTACTGGAATAGTTTGGCAAATATCTATAAATTATTAAATAAAAATGATAAAGCTTTAGAATTAATTGAAAAGGCTTTTGTTAATTTAGATGAAAAGCCAGGTTATTTTATGTTTATCGATACGAAAGCCGAAATACTTTATAATTTATCGCAATTTGAAGAATCCTACGAAATTTTTTCAAAGATATTAAAAAAGGATAAAGATGATTATCACGTAAAAGATTTCTATGCAGAAACCTGTTGGAAGGCAGCAAAAGTTGCAGAAAAGCTCAATGATGTTAAAAAATCAGATGAATTAAAAAATTTATCAATAGAGTTATTAGATACTTATTGTCAAAATAAAGCAATAAAAAAGAAAATAAAAAAGGAAATTAAATTGAATGATTAGGTTTTTTTTTTTATTCATATGATATGTATGCGTATGTATGGATAAAAATTTTTATTTCTTTACCTCTGAATTACTTCCGTATTAGTGCAAAAAAGAAGAGAAGCACTTTAAAGGTCTTTAAAATTTAAAGTAAATAGAAATTTCTGTATCATTTCCATATTTCTGTATTAATTATCATTAATAGGAGAATCTCAGAAAATGTTTTTTATTAAGACTAATTTCACCGCTTTATATATGTATGATAATATTCTTTTTGTGACAATGTAAGCACATATACATAACTCTTAATCACGGGGTCACAATTTTTCCATGTATATGTGTTTGATATTATATTTTTAAAAAAAAAAAATCTTAAAAGGTCTAAATGTGTGAGAATTACAAATAAAAATCCAAGTTTTAACAATAAGAAGGGTCAAATGAACTATAGGCAAACTTCAATTTTAACTTTAAAAGCAGCAAATCCTCAAAATATTACTAAATTTCACTCAGAAACTCAAACGTGCAATGATGAGAACAAGGAACATGTTAAAACGTCACTTAAAGACAGTTTAAAAATATTTTCGACATATTCTGCAATTGTAATTATTTTCATATTGCCTTTTCTCATCCTTATACCATTATTTCTGTCCGAGTTGAATTTCTTTAATTATTGTTTTCTACTTTTATCATACGTTTTAACTACACTCTTTTGTTCATTAGGAGGTCCATTTTATTGTTATAAGTATATTCTGAAACTTAAAAATGCTAAAAAAGAAAAGGAAGAAGAAGAAGAGGAGGAAGAAGATGGAAAGAAAAAATTACAGGAGAAGAAAGAATATTCCTTATCAACAAAAACTTGGATAATTAATGCTATTATCATTATTGCTACTATTCAATTTCTCTCTTGGTTCTTCTTCTCTAGATTGTGGCTTTTTTTACTGATTTCAACGAATTTAATTTACTATGAAATTCTCCTTATTAGACACTCTTTAGATGTTAATAAATCAAGAATTGAAATTTATCAGGTAAAAGATAAAATTCTAAAACCTTTACATATCAAGGGATTCAGTGGCTTTAAAAACTCTCCCGAGTTGTTGTTACCCTTGCTCACAGTATAACTTGTCAATTAGAAATAATACAACTTTAAATAAAAAATTATTATTGACTATCAATGGTTAACGGAGAAGAGAAAAGATAAGCATAGAAATTAACGCTAAATTAATTATTAGTAATATTAGTTAGGCATGAAATTATAATTCCAAATTCTTAAATACCATTTGTTCACTATAAGGTAAGGTTTTGGTCTTTTTGATTATGCTGATAAATCTTTCTAAATCTTTAAAAGCAAATTTTGGCGCTTTAATTACTTTTTCTAATATTTGTTATAACTCCAAGATTTATGAATTAGTAAATTCGAATAATTTACGTATAAATTTGAAATTTTGTCTGTAAATATCTTTCTTTGACTCTAAAATAGTGTTAAAATCTGATTTAATTAATCCCGCTCCTACTCTTAATGGATATGAGAAGTTTTGATCTAGCCCTTTTACTTCTGTAACATTTTTGGTTTGTGGTATAATAATTACTAAAATTCTACACTCATATTCATTTTCTTTTTTTATTAATATGTCCCTCATTACACATGTGGTTAATTTAAGGTTTGTAATTCTAGATAATAATTTTGGAATTGAATTCATTTTCTCTTCAATTTTTTCTAATCCTACTATCTTTCGAGGGATTTCATTTGTTATTCCAATTATGATAATTCCCCCTTCTGCATTAGCAAAAGCCGCTACATCCTCACAAAATTCTAATTTTTTCTTTTCTTTCACACTAGGATTAGGGGTCTTCCACATTTCATAATATAGTTTAATATCCCATAATTGATCTTCCTCCCTATTCAACGTTTTTTCAATGAATTTTGACCAGAAAAGATCATTATAAAATATTATCTGATCCTGTTCATACTCATCTAATACAATTTCCATCTTTTTATAAATTTCAGGAAAGTCTTCTATTGGAACTTTATATGTAATCGATGCATTATTTATTTTCAGTAAAAAATAGACAGAGCAAATATTTTCATCTGCAGATAAAAAATATTTTGAATGAGTAGTTACAAAAATTTGTATGTCATCAGATACATCTAAAAATTTTTCTAAAATTTGCTTTTGAAGTCCTGGGTAAATGTAGAGTTCTGGTTCCTCAATACATAAATTTTTTTTTTTCTTTAAAATTTTAATCCATGTAAGGAAAAAGGCAATATTCAATATTCCCGTCCCCATGTTTTCTTTCTTAATTGTTGATAATAAGCCAGGTTCTTTTAAAATAAAAATGGATTTCGAATCATAGTCTAGAGTTTTAGTTAATTCATTAATATCCGTAAAAAAAGTTTTTAATTCGTCATTAATATCATCCACCCATTCTTTTTTATCCGTTGAGAGCAATTTATCAATAAATTTAACAAAATTTCCACCATCTAAATCCAGAACTGTATTTACTAAATCATTTCTATCATATGAACCCTCAAATTGGCGATTATAAGGGATAATGTTAATTGAAAATAAAAATTTCTTTAATATTTCATATATAATTATCTCAAGAATTGGGTTAAACGTCTTTAAGGATTTAATTGTCTTAGAATCTTTCCTAATTAAATTGTAGATTGAGATATGTAAAAGATCATGTGCAATATTTGGGCTAAATTTAGTAAGGAAAATCTCAAAAGTTGTAGAAGTTTCCTCATACCCATGAATGAATGCATCAATCCTATCTTCTTCTTCTCTACCTTCATAGAGAATTTGAGGGCTTTCAATATCGTTATGTATTACCTTAATTTTTCTAATTATGATGCTTTTATGTTCTTTGTAATATTCTAACGATATTTCAACGAAGTTATAGAAACCTTGGTTACATAACCATTCTAAAGCGATTTCTTTTTTATTCCATTTAGATATATACTCTTCTTTTCCTTCAAGTGTTATAAAGGCTGTTTTCAGATATCCTCTATCATACAATATTTCAAATATATCGTTTCTGAGATGTGATGATAATTCAAATGTTAAAGAAATTTTAGCATCAACATCTTTAGACTCATCATATAAATATTTTTCATCAAATTTGCTGGTTTTTGCATAATCATGAAGAAATCCTAAAATTTTGATGAAATTAGACTTACCAGCATTATTTTTACCAATTAGTACATTATAATTTTTTAAATCAGTAAATCTCGCATCTTTATAGCTTAAGAAATTCTTAATTCTTATTTCAAATAATTTGAATTTCACTTATAACACCCACATAATGAAATTTTATAATATACTTAAATATTGTATTATCAAAAATAATTAATTATTAAGTCCATAAATTTTAAGGAAAGATTTTTCTAAGTATAATTACTACCTTTACCAAGAGAATATGATAATAAAAAATAAAGTCTTTTGTTCTGTTGAATTATAAATTCTCTCTCTACATATATAATCTATTGAATACTTATCATAGTGATATATAATGGGAGATGCTTATTTAGAAGAATGTGAAAATTGTAATTACAAAACAGAACTTATGACAGGATTTCAAAAAGAAAGAAAAGATACTACTGCAGAAGATACTACTGCAGAAATTTGGAAAAATTAAAAAATGATTCCTTTTATACATACACAAAATTTAGGAATTAATCAAAACTGTCTATAATTATGGAATTTTTTGAACTTGTTATTGAAATAATACTTGGTTCAATTTCTGCTCTCGTGTTTATTGTAATTCTTTAGGATCATATTATAGATGATAGAAGATTAACAAAACGTGTTCAAAGATATTATGAGGATTTGGAAAATTTGATCTTTAGTATTTTCGAGAAAGATTATTATCAAATCTATAGAGTATCACCTGAACTTCCTGCAAGTGAAAAAGAAAGATCTGAAAAATCTTATTCTTCATTTACTCAGAAATGTAATTATTATAAAAATATTATCTTAGGAGAAATGATAGAATATTATAGGTATTTAGGATTCACTAAATTAGAAGGACATCCAATTCCTAGACCTCCAATTGGAAGAAGCGTTTCAATTGTAAGAGTCATAAATAAAGAGGGATATTCGTTATCTTTTGAAAACAATTCTATTTCTCTTAACCATAATATTTATTCTAAAATAGATGGAAAAGTTATATCGGATACTAATCTTGAATTTATTAAAGAATTTTTGAAATCCGTAAGAGAATTCTGGAAAGAGAAATACAGCAAATTCCTTGTAAGACCTAAACTAAGGCCTATAATAAACTTCAATGATTTATCTGGTTTTAAAAATCCAAATGTAAGGTATATGAATCTAAAATAATTAGCTACTTAAAAATCCTATAAAAGAGTAATTTATAATTAATAAATTTAATAAATTATTTAATTTGATCTTAGTCTCTTGAAATTATTAAAAATTTAAAATTAATTAATTTCATACAATATATAATAAAAATAGTTAGTATATATTTATAAAAATCAAAATTATATCTCTTTTATATGAAATATTGTAAGAGATATATATGGATACTATATTCAAGATTGTTTTTATCTAGAATAACGATTAATATTGAAGAACAGGGCTTAAACGGGAAAGTTAATTACGATTTTCCTTTTACACTATTTCCTAAAGATATCAAGATTTTCATTCCAAGGGAACACAAAAAAGAAAAGGATTATATGAAAGTTTTTATTCCTTTCGAAAAGATATCTAATTATAGTAGATTCTCAACTGCTTATATTAGAGAAAGGAAAAGAGAAAAGTATAATGAGCTAAAATTTTTTTAATCCCTTTAGGATCTCTCATATTAATATAATTGTTCAATGATTAGTTAAATCTCTAGTCTGGTTTAGAAATCTGATTTTATTATGAGATCCTCATATATCAAGAAAAAACTTATACTCCTATAAAATAAAAACCTGAAAAGACTTAAATAAATCAGATATAAAAAATATTAAAATTTAAAGAAATGTCAGAAATTAATGAATGGACGCGATTTTGGTGTCCAATCGATGAAACTTATCATAATGACCATAATGGATATTTAATCGATCCATCTTTAGGTCAATTTTCTGCAAATTCTCATCTAATTGATAATCCAATTGAAAAATCAGAGAGATGTATAATACTTCTTGGTGAACCTGGTATTGGAAAAACAACGGCAATGGAGAAATTTTACAATAATTTTGAATCGAATTTTAGAACTAATAATACAGAAATTAATTTTATTAGACTTGAGCATATAGGAAGTGAAACGAGATTTGTATCTGAAGTTTTTGAAAATCCTAGATTTCAGGAATGGCTGGAAAGTGATTATAATTTATATCTTCTTCTGGATAGTTTTGATGAGTGTGTTTTAAGAATTGACGTAATATCACAATTATTAATCAATCAACTTCAGAGATATCCAATAGAACGCCTTTATATTCGTATTGCATGTAGAACAGGTCATTGGTCTGATGTATTACAAAGACAATTGATAACTTTATTCGGTGAAAATAATTTCAAAGCATATAGGCTTACTAACCTGAGAAAAAAAGATATTGAGATTATAGCAAATAGCGAGATTGAACAGGAAAATGGTAGAAACACCTTGGTTTTCATAAATTAAATTGAAGTAATTGAAGCTTGTCCGTTTGCTGTCCATCCAGTTACACTTATATTTTTAATTAATTTATATAATCGGGAGGGATCGCTTCCAGAGACAAAAACAGAAATTTATAGAAAAGGGTGTCTTACTTTATGCGAAGAAATTGCGCCTTCTCGCCGCGATACATCCATAGAAGGTGATTATACATCTGAACAAAGATATATAACTGCTGCAAGATTTGCAGCCTATTGTGTTTTTTCTAGAAAATCAGGAATTTGGTTAAACATTGATCTTGGAGATGTTCCAGACGAATTCATTCCTGAGTCTGAGATTAGAGGTGGAAATGAATTTTTAGGAAATCAGGAATTAATCATTAGTAGAGAACTGGTAACTGAGACAATATCTTGTGGTTTATTTACATCATCAAGACCAGGTCGTGAGTGGGCACATCGAACTTTTATGGAATTTTTAGCCGCCGATTATGTTATTAAAAAAAAAATTCAATCAGTTCAAATTCAGAGCTTAATAAGAAATCCGTTTGATCCAAGTAATCGAATCATTCCACATCTTAGAGGGACTGTCGCTTGGATTTGTTCAAATAATCAAGAACTGTATAATGAAATCCTAATTCAAGAACCAGAAATTCTATTCCAATCTGATACTGGGTTATTTACTGAAGAAAAAAAAGAAGAAACTATTGGTATGATTCTTGCAAATTATGATGAAAGCTCTTTAAAATCGAGATATTATGATTATAGACATCTCATTAAAAAATTTAAGCATGATAGAATTGACACTCAAATATCTCAATTCATAAATGAAACCTCCAATTCATATGACTCTAAGAGATTTGCTCTATTAATAGCTGAAGAATGTGAACTCTTATCACTCACATCACAAATCATTGATTTAATCTTAAACGAACACGAAAATACTAATTTGAGAATTGCTGCAGCCAGAGCAATTGAATCATTCTCTAACTCTAATCAAATTGAAGGACGGGAAGATTAATTCCTATAATTGCTTCAGATGAAGATTTAGATGAGCAAAATGACTTGAAAGGAGTTTGCCTTCATATTGTATGGCCAGATTTAATAGAATTTACAGATTTAATTGAACATTTACCTGAGCCTAATATTGGATATGCTGGAGCATATTCTAGATTTTTATTAGGATATTTTATTGATGAGTTACCTTCCAGAGATATTGTACATGCTTTAAGATGGATTAGAGAAAGAGCAATTATGAGTCATTCTGTTTCAGTATTCCGCAGAGTGGTTGAAAATATTCTTTTAAAATCTCTTAATTTCTTAGATGATAATGAAATATTGAAATCTATAAAAGAAACGCTAAGTACATTAATTATAGATGACCGCTATTTAAATGAAATGAGTTTTGGTTCGGAATTACGATATGTACTTGAGAATAACACTGAACTGAGACGGAATCTACTTAAAGAAGTCCTTCAAATTGTGCCAAATGATAACATTATATTGACTAAGCTTTCAATGAATATTGTATCATACATTCACTCTCAACCCAGATTATTTGAGCTAATTTATGAATCTGATTTTGATTGGATGCTTCAAGAACTTGAATCATCCCAAGAAGGAGAATACAGAGAAAAATTAATAAATTTAATATTAAGAATGCTCAGGAATCGCTCAGATAAATATGAAAAAGGTTTTGAACTATTTATGAACAACGATATCTTAAATCCTTACTTAAAGAGTTGGTTCGGACCTATTGAGATAAATAGTGATTTAGCAGCAGAGATGAGGAGAGAACATGAAAGAGAGTTAGAATTGCAGAACAGGTTGGAAGAACTTAGGAGAGATATACCACGACCGCAGATCGAGCCGCCTCCTGAAGAGAGAATAAGGCTACTTTTAGATGATATTGATCAAGGTAATATAAACGCTTTTAGCCGATTAAATAGGGAATTGACATTAACTGTGAATAGTAGAGAATATGGAGATCCCTTTATTCCAAATTTAAAAAAATTCCCAGGATGGAATAATTCAGAACCAGAAGTTCATAATAGGATTATTATCGCTGCTAAAACTTTTATAGTTCAAGGAGAACCAAACACAAATACTTGGTTAAATAATAATTCTTACTCCCATAACGCCTTGGCAGGATATCGCGCTCTTCGTCTTATTTATGAGATTGAGGAAGAATATATTCATAATTTACCTGATGAAATATGGGAAAAATGGATACCAATAGTTTTATTATTTCCTATAAATCCAACTGAAAGCGGTCAAGAGGAACAGATTCAAGGGAGACTTCTTAAAATAGCTTATTCTCACGCAAAGGAGAGCTTTTTCTTAGCTCTTTCTGCAGAAATTGACAAAGAAAATCAAAACCATAGAAAGCTCTTTATTCTTGATAGAATAAACAATATGAACGGCAATGAACTTCTAAATTTTTTACATAATAAATCTCTCGAAGTAAATTTAACAAATCAATCTAAAGATGATTTATTCATGTTTTTACTCAAAAATAATAATTCACAAACTATTGAGTATCTCGATAATTTACTTTCAAAGGGCATACCAGAAGATCCTAATTTACGAGATTTAACCATGCAAGTTGCTAAAGTTTTTATCCTTTACTCTTTAGAAAGCCACTGGGAAGTTATATGGCCATTAATTCAAAATGATGAGGAATGGGGTAAAGAAGTTTTAGAAGAAATTGCTGAGAATGATCGGTTTTCAAAAAAAGTTTATAATAAATATACAGAGATACAATTAGTAAATCTATATATATGGTTAGTTACCACATATCCACCCGAAACAGATGTTCCATTGACAGGTGGAGCAAGATTTTTTACACGTGATGACCATATTCGAGAATGGAGAGATAACATTATAAGATATTTGGGATCTATAGGAACTTTTGAAGCTGTTAATGCTTTTAGATATCTAATAGAAAGATTACCCGAAAGGTCTGAAAATTTATCATATTCATTAATAAATGCAATCGAAAATGCTCGTAATTACTCATGGGAACCACCAAATTCTAAAGAGTTACGTACTTTATTTGAAAATCCAACATCTCGTCTAGTTCAATCAGGAAAGCAATTATTAGAATTAATTAGCGAATCATTATCTCGCCTGGAAGATAAAATCCAAGGAAAAGAACCTTATTCTCCTGCTGCTAGGTTTTTATGGGATCATTTTGGTAACCGAGAATTTAGACCGGTTGTCGAAGATGATTTTTCTGATTATGTAAAAAATCATTTATATGATGATCTATCTCAAGATATAGTGATTCATCGAGAAGTTGAAATTAGTCCAATTACGAGAAGTGATATTTTAATTACAATTTTTAATTCGGGAGCAATTATACCTCAGAATAGAAAAATCTCTGTTGTTGTTGAAGTAAAAGGTAAATGGAACCAATATCTTATGACTGCTATGGAAGAACAACTTTTGAATGATTATATGATTCCAAGATCATCCCAGTATGGCATGTATTTAGTAGGCTGGTTTGAGTCTCAGTATTGGAATAATTCTGATTGGAGATACAATATGCATAGAAGATTTACTAGTATTGAAGATTTAAGGAATATATTAGAAGAACAAGCCCAAGAAATTTCAGAAGGAGGATTTATAATAAGACCTAAAGTAATGGATATTTCATTAGTTGAGATTCATGAAAGAATGTATAGAAGAACGGATGAGAATGATTGAACTTTAAAAAAGATTGTGAAGATATGATATAAAATCATTTGTCTGCTGGAGATTTTTCTGAAATTATTTTAAAAATGATGTTAGATATTATGATCCTGAGTCTTTTTCAACCCCAGAAGATGTCTTGGAGTTCTTTATTAAACACAATGATAAAGCGGTATATCCTTTTTATGATGATAGGGTTACGAAATATAGCATCAACATCAAAACCAAAAAATGGGAATAATAATTAATTATTTTATGTATTTAGCTAGAAATTTGAATCTTCTCCTCTATTATCATTCTTTTTGGATTCTATGAATTTCTCAAGTTGTTGATACCATTGTGCAGGAGTACCTTTAAATTCTCGATAGGGAATTTCTTTGTTAAATTTTCTTTTAAATTTCTTATATTCATGCCTTCCTCTTCTGTCGAGTGCGTTACCTTGATACCGCTGGGTGAGAAGTATTGATATCCACCCAGAAACAAGACCTAATAAAATCATAACAATAATTAAAAGAAAAAAAAACTCTGGTTGGTATTGTAATATTGCTTGATAATTCCAATAGAAAAATATGTCTGATATTATTACTAAGAGAAATTTCAATAGTAATTTCTACGTTAACATGGATTTTATTCCTTTTGATTGGACAAAGGAAGATTTAATCCTAATGATGAATATTAGATCTGAAATTGAGCGCCAATTTTCTCATAATATAGTCGTATATCACGCTAGACGAGCAAACGTGCGTGGGTTAGAAATGGTTTCAAAGCATCGTTATTTAATTTTGATATTAGATCTCCTCAAGATTAATACAGCTTACAAGCTTGGAAGACCTGACATGATTGGTAAAGCTCGAGTCTTTATGATGACAAAGGCGTTGATTTTTATTCAATATTTCCTGAAATTGCGAAAGAAGATGGGTTCCAGATCCTTTTACCGGAATATTCGCGAAATCCGACATTTTTAAGAATGGGATAAT
>JAHLWT010000058.1 GCA_019057775.1 Promethearchaeota archaeon | reverse complement strand
ATGAACTCCCTTTAATCAACAACTTGACTTTAAAATCAAATAGAGTAAGAGCAAGTCCGGCATCAATTGGCGCACGTCACTCACTTGAAAACCTTAATTTAAGAAATAATATGTTAACTGATTTGCCTTCTTCTTTTGGCTCATTAAGATCACTTAAAATCTTGGATTTACACGGTAATAAATTTAATTCAATTTTGATTAATTTAAATAAATCTATAAAGGAACTTGAATTAGGATGGAATAATTTTACTCGAGTTCCTGATGTAATAAAACCTCTAATATCTCTAGAAAAGTTAGGAATGGGGGGTAATAAGTTAAATTTAATCCCAGACTGGTTTGGATCATATCAAAATCTTAAGGAGTTAGATTTATATGACAATAGAATAATGGAATTACCTGATTCTATAGGATCCTTACGTTCTCTAAATTATTTAAATTTGCGTAATAATCATTTAGTAAACTTACCAGAATCTTTTAAAAACCTAAAATCTCTTAAAAAGCTTAATTTAAGCTGGAATGAAATCGAGATTATTCCTGATTGGATCGGTGAACTTTCCTCATTAGAAGAATTATGTCTGTGGGGAAACAAACTTGAAAAACTTCCCGAATCAATCAGTTTTTTATCAGAATTAAAAATTCTAGATCTTAATTTCAATAAGATCAAAGAATTACCACATTTTATAATAAAGTTAAAGCAGAATAAGGATTTACTAGTAAAATTATAGTTAAGAATGATATAATATTAAAAATTTAGATAGTTATCTTTAAAAAATCAAGAAATACTTTAGAAATAACAACCTATTTGAAAATACTTTTTTTTCAAACCTTTTATTATTGTGTCTCATACAATTCGTTAATTTCAGTTATGGTTGTTATATCTCTAGGACGCTTATCTGGTCTTAACCTTTGAAATACCGGAAATCTCATTGAATAACCTAAGCTAGCAAATTTGTCACTAATAGTTATTTCGTCCCCAATTATCTCTGTTACAATTTCAGGTTGGAGCCAAACATCTGGTAGATCTTCACAAATAACGTTTAACGCCCGTCTTTCTATTATATATTTCTCCATATCTTTTGTTAAAGATTCTGACAATTTATCATTCAACCCTGAAAAAAATCGAGTAAAGGCAACGAATTTATCTATTTTTGGGTCATACACTGCACCAATATATGTCCCCAAGACACCGGTTCTCCGACCTTTACCATAAAAAGCACCTATTAAAACAACATCTATAGAATCCTTTAACTTTCCACCCTCAAGTCCTTTCAATTTAAGCCATTGGTATCCGCGGTTTCCTGCTTGATAAGTGGAATTATCTTGGATAGATTTAGCCATAATGCCCTCAGTTCCTTCCGACCTAGCCTCATTAAAAAAATCTAATAACTCCTCTGTAGAATTTATTAATTTTGATTTTACTAAACGTAACTCGTCTCGTTCTTCTACTATTTCTTCCAGTTTATTTCTGCGATCTAATAAAGCTTTATCTATATAAGATGTTTCTTCAAGTTTCAAAAGATCAAACGCAAATAAACACACTGGAATTTCTTTAGATATGTTTTCTATATCATGTTTTCTCCGTCTTTTACTTAACTTTTGAAAAGGTTCCATTTTTTCATAAAATGGATCCATTGCGACAACTTCTCCCTCAAAAATTACGTTTTCAGCTTTAATATTTTCTATAACTGTTTGGCAAACATCAGGATATTGCTCTGAAATATCCAATAGTCGTCGTGAAAATAGTACCACATTTTTGCCTTTTTTATGAATTTGGAGTCTTTCTCCATCTAATTTATGCTCAGCTACAAAAGGAACTCCTAATCTACCAATAAATTCTGTATAAATTTCCCGTGAGGCAAGCATACTTAAAATTGGTATCCCATAACTTATATCGACTTTTTTAACTTCCTCCAAACCTTTGAATGCTAATAGTTTTGAGATTGCACCTAGATCTGGATAAAGTGTATAAGCTCTTTCAATACAATCTTTATTTTCTCTTCGTCCTGTAAAAGCAAGGCTTAACCCTTCTATTATTGTTGCTGATTGGATCCCTACTCTCAATGTTGATGTTATGATTCGTAACAAATACTTCGTTTCTAAAGAAGAACATCTGCTCATCAATCCTCTAAGTATACCAAGTTTCACATCATGAGAACCAGGACCTTCAGTTAAAGCAATTTTTTTTAATTGAAAGTACAAATCAGGAATTTCTAAAGAAATTAACTCTTTCTCAGTAATTTTATTAAAATCCAACAAAGATTTTTGTTTCTTTCTCTTTGATAAAATTATTTCTGCTGCTGCACCGATATCCCCCTTTTTGATCAAAACTTGTTTTATTCTTTTGTTATCAATTCCAGAATGTAACGATAATGCTTCGATGATCATCTTTTCAGCTAAACCCATTTTAGGAAACTGTTTAATGTTTGGAGCCAATTGACCCTGTAAAATATAAATGATTTTATCTAAATCTTCAAAATCACTTTTTTCTTTAATCTCTTCAAAAAATTTAGATAAGAGGTCGATCATTTCAAGCCTTTTTGTAGTGCTTTCAAGTTCCGAAAATAAATTAGATAATCTCTTGAATTTCATGATTATAAATAAGACTTCTTTTAAAATTTAGTAGATTCTCTTATATCTTATTAATAATAAAAAAGAATTAATAAAAAAGTTTTAATTGTTCTTATAAAAGTTTTGAGAGTTCAATGAATTTTTTCTGAATGGCAGTTTTGATCCCAGGGGCTACATTAGCGAAGGAGTTTGCTGTGAAGTTTAATTTCGCCCCTTCCTTAATAGAAAATTGACAAATTGGTCCATCCATCATTTCTACAGCAAAACTTCCATCTGTTTTCTTTGAAACCCATATATCAGAAAAATGTTCTAATACAGCACAAATTACGAAGGCTACTTTAGCATCAGTTAACAAATCCGATGTTGAAATCTTTATTGAAGGTGCTGGTTTTGATTCTGTTTTAATCGAAGGTAATGGTTCTGGTTCGTCATATTCAGAAGCTACATTCGCAGGTGTTGAAGGTGTAGATGGTTTTGAAACTACTGGCGTAGGTTTTGTCGAAGCGGGAGTTGGTGCTGCCACCGGTGCTGGTTTTATTTTGTTCATAAATACCCTTTCTCCTCCCCCAGTTTGAAATGTGACAATGAAATTTTCTAACTCTGTAAAGGTTTTATCTAATATCACTTGAAGATCTTCATTCATTTTAGTATCTTCTGGAACTTTTCCTATTTTTCTTGCATCTATTTCTTTAATATTCTTAATATCTCGACCAAGTATACTTTTACCCACAGTATAACCATGACCTTTAAGAGATTCTGCCTGTCTTAATGCAGTTCTTCGTGCAACGAGTCCTTGTCTAGCTCCGTGCCATAAATATAAAGATTCTGAAGTTTCATCTAAAGTGATAATGGATGTATCTGGTAGAAAGTTCCCCTTACCCCATTTAATTGGTTCGATTACTCCTCCTTCTAGAACGTTGAACATTAGCCCAAATGCTTGAAAATTAAATCACCTATTTAATTTTAGAATTAATCTTGATTTTTTATATTAATAAAATAGTGTGAATAAATTTAAAAATTGAGTTTTTTGAGCTAAATTTTAAATTAAAAAGATTTGAGAGATAATTTTATATTTTGTTAATATAACTTTATTAGAAGTGAAAATGTTGACAAAC
>JAHLWT010000057.1 GCA_019057775.1 Promethearchaeota archaeon | reverse complement strand
ATTAATAAGATAAATAAATTCAGATCGACAACAATTGTGAAATTTCATAAAATTTCATATTGAATGCCCAAAATTAGGTATGAAATTGAAAACTCTTGATTCAAATTAAATAAACTGATTTTTATATGATCATTAGATAACAATAGAATTTCAGAGAACCAAAACAACCAATTGTCGATTTTAGCAAAATTCCGATTTCTATATTCATTTAATCAATATCTGTCAGGAAATCTTTTCTCAATTATTTTTCTTTCTTCATCTGAAATATTATACAGATCAAAAATATCATTATCTATTTTTTGTTCTAAAGTTTTTATCTGAGAAATAATATCACTTACATCTTTCTTATTTTTATTGATGTAATAAACGATCTCTTCTGTTTCATTAATACTTAAATTTTTAAAAACTTTATTTAAATCATCATCCTTCCAAATATTAATTTCATATAATTTAGTGATTCCTTTTCTAATTTTATCTTTATACTTAATAGAAAGTGTTTTTCCGATTAGTTCTTTTTTTTCTTCAAATTCGATATATTTTGAATTAAGTTTAATTTGAATAT
Organism: Promethearchaeota archaeon; assembly: GCA_019057775.1. The sequence continues at coordinate 13,744 of JAHLWT010000057.1, read as the reverse complement.
CTTTAATTTTCATTTGAATTTCATTATCTGCTATCGGTATAGGTAAAAATCTAAGTTTTTTGAGAACTGTTTGCCTGAAATCATCCTTAAGAGCAATTGCAGAGAAACCAATATAAAGAAAGGATATTAATTTTGAATTTAGAATTGCCGTAAGATAATTATAGTCAATTCTTTCATTCCAATTATCTTCTTCTTTTAAAACAAAAGGATTATAATCTTTAGTTGTGAGTAATTTATCTTTAAAATAAAATGCCATTAGCCTATCTTGCCGATTTATTATTCTTCTTATAAAAATTTTCGATGGACTATAAAACTTAACTAAATTATTCCAATCTGACATATCAACATAAGATTTTTTGTCAATAATTATGTAATGTCGATTAGCTTTACCTTCTTCATAAAAAGGAAAATCATTTTCCGTTGATTTTATTCCTCTTCTATTATATTTACCTGCATGATATCCTTGAGTAGAAATTGTAATATTTCCTAGACTTTTGAAATTCATTGATTCTTTAAGATTTATAATCTTATTCCAGAGGGTATAATAATAATTTGAAGTATACACACTTTTTTGATCATGATTTAGGATGTTGTCTGATGATATTTTTTCCCATTCTTCAATATGTAATGTAGCTAATTTGTAATTCTTTTCAAATTGATAGGTTAAGAAATAATCTTCATCTTGAAAGGGTTTTTTTTGAAAAATGGCGATACAAGTGTCAATATATGCATCTGGAAAAATATCAAATGGTAGATTGATTAACTTAATCAATTTAGCTTTTTTAAATAGATTATTTCTAAATAACTCATAATTTTCTCCAGTTTGCCAAGTTAATGGTATGATAATACCTAATATGCCATTAGGTTTTAATAAATCTAAAGCCTTTTCAATAAAAATCGTAGAAGTATCATACTTTCTATAAACGGAATAATTTTCAGAATAATAGGCTTTTTTCTTATCTTCCATACTCTCAGTTGGTATATATGGTGGATTTGTTATTATAACATCAAATGGCATTTTATCAATATCATTCCAATTTAAAGGATTCTCTATCACTTCATTAGAATCAATAATGCTATTTCCGTTGTAAAAATTATTTTGAAGATCAGGTAGTTGATATCCTTTGTGAGCGAGTTTTAGAAAAAGAGAGACTTGAGCAATTTCAATGGCATCTTCACTTATGTCTGCTCCATATAAACTATTTTTAACAATATCTATTTTCACACCATAAATATCAATAAATTTCTGAAGAGTGTCTCCTTTATAAAAACCTTTATTTATTTTGATTGTGTTTATATTTTCATAAATTTCTGCTAAGATATCAAGAGCTTGTGATAAAAAAGCACCTGATCCACATGCTATATCAAGAATTCTTATAGACCTTAATTTTGCTTCTAACTTTTCAATATTATCATCATACTCAATCAATAAATTTTCAAGATTAAAAACATCATCTTGTTCTGAAAGATATTTTATTATTGAATTTCTAGTTATTTCAGATGTTATTATTTCAGGAGTATAATAAATTCCTTCTTTCTTTCTTTTACCTTTTGATTTTCTCTTGACGGTTCTTTTGTTAGCTAATGTTTCTAAACCTTTTTTTTTTAAATTTTCAATATCAATCACTGATTGTTCAAATATATGTCCAAAAATTTCAACATTTACTTGATCTTGATAATTTAAACTTACTAAAACTAAAAAATTTTTAAATATTGGATTAAGATTCTCTCTGTATATTTCCAGATGTTCATTGATTTTATCATAATTAAAATTGTGATATTTATTTATTGATTTTACATCTTTTTTCTTATCTACTAAATCGTAAAGTATGATTTTTCCTAAATTTTCACTAAATAAGCCACCATTATATCTCGGTATCTCTTTATCGCTTTTACCTTCATTTAAATCAATGAAAAGAAGATTCAATTTATGCCATATTTCTTGTCGATCAATTGACACATCTCTGGACTTTATAGGACTTAAAATCGTTCTAGTTAGCGTTTCAGAAGGTAAAAGACCACAATCTTCAGCATATGCTATAAAAAGTATTCTGTTTAGAAGAGTTTGCGATAAATGAATGATTAGATTTTGTTCAAATTTTTTTGTATCTAATAACTGTCTAATTATTTCTAATCTTGTTGAATGATAAAGCTTATAAAATTCATTTGTAAACTTCTGTTCTACTATTAATGTTTCTTTCAATGCTTTATCAGCTATTAAATGATCAAGAAAGAATTTCCTTGATAACAAGCCTATAAATATCTTTAAATTTTCTTTATCTAATAAATCTGAAGCAGTAAAAGAAATAAATCTTCTTTTTTTATAGTAATTATATATTCTTGTTTCATTATAATTACTTACAATTATCCATTGTACACTTCTACTAGCTATTGCATAAAAAAAAGCTTGATCAACTGGTGAACGATCAGTTTTACCTTTTCTTTTTTGTATTTTATCTAGGTCTATATTTTGACCCTTTAATTCGATAATCATACGATAGTTTTCTTTTTTTTTTGGATCTTTAATACTAAATTCTACTCTTCCATCTCCATAACTATGTTCAAATGCTATATCTGATTCTGTATAATCTAATAATCTATGTAATATCTTAAAAGTAAAATTAATATAATTTTCTACTTCACCCATTAGTTCCTTGTTTTTTATCATTTTATGCCATTCTTTAACGATCTCAACTTTTTCTATTGGAACTTCAATATCACACATCTCTCTTAAGCGTGCTAAATTAAACAAATTATTCTTCATCTTATCAACATAATAACTTTATTTCTAAATATCAATAGGAACTTTATACTTAAAAAGAAAAATTTCATTATTTAAAACTTAAACACTCTATGTGTTAATAAAATTTAAGTTGATCAAATGAATAAAACCTTTCAAATCAAGCAGATTTTAAACTTATTTAGAAGTTATTCAATATATTTTTTAATTCTTGAACATCTTCAATAAGTTGATAAATAATACATTCAGAAACATCTTTCCATTGCTTATCATTACACTTATTAGCTCCTAAAAAGCTACATTTTCTATGATACTTACAATCTTCTGGCTTTGTCCTAATTTGTACCATTTTTCAATTCTCTAACATCTGTAATTAACTGATATAATATACAAACTTCTGGCTTTTGACTGTATGATTTACAACCACTTGAGACATTTTTAAAATTACAAATATCCTCATACTTACATTCTTTACCTGTCACTAGTGTAGAACCTATTTAAATCACCGTTATCAATATATACTTTAACTTAAAGAGATTTCGAATTATATTCATAAGACTTCATTAATTTTTTGATTTGCCTGATATTAATTTTTCAGGACAGTTATCGTAATAAATTGAATAATCTTCGTCAGGAAACTTAATAACATTAGCTATTCGACAAATGTATACCAAGAAACCTATTAAATATTCAACAATCTTATTTACTGCTAATAAATCTTTTCCGATGTTAAATTTATCATCATCTCTGTGAACCATATCTCCATAAAATAGTTCGTTTACCAACTCTAAACGAGTAAAGCTTTTATTTCTAATTACGGTATCATTCTCATCTACCGAACTATAATTAGCCCCACTTAAACCATTAGCATACTTCTTAAACTCATCCAAACTCTCTTTATAGCTATCACATTCTTCTTCAGAACCAATTGCTTTAATATGCTTACCAATTTTATAAATTGAAATGTCGTCTTTCTTCAATATAAATTGACGCATTAGACTAAAAGTATAAGCCATATGTTCTATTTTAGGTAATCTTTGAACTAGAGTGGCTTTACCAGACATCTGACCATTTTTATTTGTAATAATATTACCATCTTCATCAGTATCCATTTTTAATACTTTAGGTACGTAATTTTCTTTGAGATATTTGAAAAAAGTCGTATCGTAGATATCTTTTAATAGATTTTTAAATTTCCATATTTTTTTCTGATGTCGATTCATTCTAATCAATTATAAAATCTTATAAAAACAGACAATAATACTTAATTTAATGTCTTTTGCTATTAATATTTAAGAAAATTCATACTTATAAATTTAGCTTTTAAATCTATAATCAAATGAACGATTCAAAAGAACAGTGTCAATTTGTTATAGTTAATTATTAATATACATATTAGTCCTCTTTTATTAAAATTTTTAAGAGTACCCTTTCTGGCTCCATCTTCAATTTCAAAATCAATCAGAAAATCATATTTCAGAGGAATTTTTTTTAATTTTCATAATATTAATAAACTTCTATAAATTCTATTGAAAATTATAATTTAAGATTTCATTATACCACTCTAATAAATATTCTTGTTCAACTCTTCCATTATCTAATATAAAAGTAGCTAAATTTTCTAATTCAGAATTTTTGGAATTACAAAATTCTTTAATGGATTCTAAGTGGCTTTCAGGAACAGGTCTATAAGGGATGGATAATTCTGGAGGTATTTTTATTATTTTAAAATTGTCCACTTCTAAATTGTTTATAATTTCTCTATAGATATTACAGCCCCCAAGATCATAATCTACCCATAAAAAATAATTAGCTTTAGGTTTATTTCTTATAATATCCATAAGAATTTTCTTACGAAAATGCCCAGAAATACCCATTCCTTTTATAAAGATAAGTAAAGCATTATTCGTGTTGACCCAATTATCTAATACCAATTGAGCAAAAACAGCGTAATTTTCGACTAATAAAACGAGGTTAGCGCTAAAATTTATTTTTTTTATATTTGTGTAAGATAAATTAGAAAATGAAACTGATGGACCACCAATTTTAATAGAATTACCATTTTGCATTTGTAAAATTAGTTCACCTGAAAAAGTAAATGAATCTAAAGCTAGAATTAAACCAAGATCATCACAAATTTTTCCAGAAAATTTTTGTATAATAGAATTAATATCTTTTGAGTATTTATCAAGAACTTTTGAAGGGTCTTCATTAATCATGATTGGAGAATTTTGAAATGTCCTTGCTGATACTTCTCGTAATGTTAAATTGTCTCTATAAATTTGATACCATATACATAGACCATATAGTATTATCAGGTATTTTGGAGGTTTTATTGCTGAATTTCTCGGAATAATCGACGATTTTTCTAATGTATTCCACATTGGATTATTTAACTCTAACCTTTTTAACTGATCTTCTAATAAGTTGTACAATATTCTTTTATTTTCATCATATAACTTACCATTTTTCTTATCGAGTGTTCGTAAAATAAAATCTTTACCCATCGAAATTTGCTCTTCAACGCTTAGAAACCCTATTAAATATTTAATCTTCTTTTTTCCTAGTTCTGTTAAAAAAATATAGTTTTTTTCTTTATTTGATTTTTGTACAACAAGTGTTTTTTTTAAGATTAGCCCTTTTTGAATAACACTATTGGTTATTTCATCAAATTTTATATTTTGATACTTTGCTTTTAGTTTTTTATTCCAGATTTTTTCATTAATTTTATCATTCCATAAAGAAGTAAAAACTGATTTCAAAAATTCGAGATCAATTTCTTTTAATTTGTAATCCGTAACAGGAGTAATACACTTTTTTATTTTTTCTTCTTTTCTACGCCTCCCCCATGTATTTTTATGATATTGGCATTCTTTTACTTCATAACTATGAATTATTTGATATGGTCCCTCTGTTGTCTTATATTCTTTCTTAACATACTTAAACGATTCTGCAGAACAATCACAAGGTTTTTTATCAATTCTGTTTGATGGCGTCAGTTAAATCACCAGCTTTTTTTACTTCTTGATCAAAATTGATTAAAGTTATTTGGGACTCTTTATTCTGATTTTTCCAGATGTGAATAATATTTGGAAAGATTCGAATATATCCAGGTGTAGGAGTATAAGGGGAAATACATATTAACTTTTTTTCTGGTAAATGTTTTTCAATCACTAAAGCCAAAAGTTCTTTATGATCATCAGCAATGTTTTGATCAAATTCATCCCATACGGAGAAAGATGAAGAAGATTCAGCCAAAATAGACATTTCAAAGGCAATGGAAGCCCTAAGTCTTTCACCCTTGCTAAAATTTGAATTTTCAATTGCATCTAAAGACCCACCAACAGTATTAGATACATTTATACTTAATTTATAATCACCTTCGATTTCTGTTTCATTGAATTTTAATTCTCCATCTAAATTGAGCCCTATCATGATAGATTTATAACGTTTATTCACTATGTCCTGCCATTTTAAAAGTTTGTCTTTTAAATTTGATACAGTAATCAGAAATTTATTTTGGCATTCATCTTTCTCAAATTCAAATTGGTGATTTAATTCATCTAAAGTCCGAATGTTATTCAAAGTATCCTCATAAACCTTTACGATTGATGAATCTACATCTTGATACTGGTCTAATGCAGACTCCGTTTTTAAAATTTCATTATTAAAATACTCTAAATTTTCAATAGGTTTTTCAACTTGAGATAATAACTGATTAGCTTCTTTAATTATTCCTGTATACTTATAATTTTTATCGACTGTATAATTTTCAACAAGTTTGATTGATTCTTTATCGATCTCAATACTTTCTAATATGTTTACCCTCTCACCATAGTTTATAAAAATGTCGGTTAAACTATTCAATTCTAATATCAAGGAAGTTAATTCTTGATGATTTTCCTCAATGAAATTACTTTTTTCCTCAATATTTCTTTTAGATCTTTTAATATCTTCATTTAGACGCTCGATATTTTGCTGTGGGAATGAAAGTATGGAATGCAATTCCTCTAATCTTCTAGAAGATTCTGTTTTTTCTTTTTCAAATATATCAATTTCAGCCTTTTTATTTTTTAAATTTAGATATTCAAGTTTTTTAATAGCAAGTTCTGACATTTGCTTTTTTTCTGAGATTTCAGAGTTTAGTTTTTTAATTTTATTATTTATACTCTCAATGTGTTTAACGATTCTAGTTCTTTCTTTTTCTATAGCTCCTTTTCCGATCATATAACTAGTGTCAATAAAATGGAATTTTCTTTGAGAATAAATATAATAAGTATAACCATCTTGACAAATGACTTTAGAATATGGAGCCTGATATAAGAATTGCTCTTTTTCTTTAACTGAATTAGCAAAATAAAGCCCTCGCATCATTAGATTCATTAAAGCCTCAATATTTTCAGAAGAAAGTAATTGAGGACGTATTTCTAAAATAGAAGCCCAATTTCTCAATCCTATTTTTCCTTTTAAAACATATTTCTTTCTCGGACTAAGAATTATTGCCTCAGAATTTAAATTTCTATTTATTTCTTCAGCCAATCTACCATCTTCTTCTTTTACTACTATTCCAAGTTTATTATATGCCAAGATGTTTTCTATGTAATCATGCCACATATCTGTTCCCTTTTTAAACTCCAATGTCTCGAACAGTAATTCAGATGGGATTTTTTTTTCTCTTAATCTCTTTTGAGTTTTGGAGATATAAGCCGGTATAACAAATTTTTCTTGTTCTATTTCTTTTAAGTTTATATTATAATCTTTTAACTTTTTTTGCAAATTTATCTTATTAGCTTTTAATTCTTCTAACTCTTGATCCACTTTTTTCTTCTGCTGTTCAATTTCAATTTGGTTAGAAATTTCTGAGACTGAAACTTTCAGAGTATCCAAATATGAGATTACTGCTTCATAGCTCGTTGTAAATTCCCTTGTTTTATATTTTAAATCATCAATTTTTTTAATTAGCTCCTCTTTCTCAACCTGTTGGGTTTGAAATTTAGTTTTTATGTTTGAAATTTTTTGAGTGATTGATTTTATTTCGTTTTTCAATTTTTCAATTTCATCAGATAATTTTTCATTATTTTCATAAATAGAAAAAAATTTCTCCTCGACCTCAGCAAAAGAATTGAAAGTATGATGGATATTAGCTTTAAGTTGATTTAGCTTTAATCCAGCTAAGATTTTTTCAAATTCTTTTTTTTTCTGAAATCTTTTATACATTCCTTCTATGGTTAGGAATTTTAGATGTAATTCTCTCAATCTTTTATTCGCATCTTCAAGTTTTTTATTTGCTTCATTGAGTTCATTTCTTGCAGCGCTTACTTTGTCTTTATAGTCTTCGATCCCTATAAACCTTGAAACGGCATTGTATCTTTCTTTAGGAGATTTTTGAGTCCATATGACTGTCTGTTGATCATCAATAAATACTAATGGATCATTCCAATCACCAAAATTTTTTAATTCTTCTTTTGTGATTCTTCGTTCTTCCCCATTAATTTTAATATATCTTCTGTTCCTTCTCTTTTTCCCTTTAAAAGCCTCTAAACCTATAATAACCTCCTCATCAATAGGATATTGATTCAAAGCGTCAGGACCTGTATTTAAAACAGTTAGTTCTATTTTTGCGTGATTTTTATAGACTTTTCTTTTAACACCTCCATCATCAATTTCTTCAAAAGTAAAAAATTCATTATCACGTTCAATTTTTCTACCTAATACATACTGTAGAGCATTTAATACATGTGATTTCCCAGATCCACTGCTACCAGTGATATAACATCGATCCATCAATTCTCCGAAGGTTATAATAGTATTTTTGTGACTTCCAAAATTCTGAAGGAAGATTTTTATAGGTATTGGAAAATTACTCATTTGTGTTATCTCCCTCCTCTTCATTTTTGATAGAATTAGAAAGATTCATCTGTCTGCTTTTTGTTTTAATTTTCTTTCTAATTTGTAAGTAAGTCTCGGGTAGGAATGATTCAAAATGAATATCATTATAGTCTTCATGGACAATTTGTTCAAAAATGTCTTTAAGCATTTCTGTAGATATACATGCCTTTAGGACAGCTGTAGGTTGATAAATTTTTATGCTATCTTTATCAGTTTCTCTTATCCATCGATTACGCTTTAATTCCCTTAAAATTCCTCTCAATTCATTAGCATTTATGCTGGTTGATTGGAGTTTTTGTTCTAATACATCAAAAGTAGGACCTTTTAAAAATTCAAACTCATGAAGAAGAATTATGCAAGCAAGTGCTATTGTTTTGTTAGAAATTGCTCTTCTTTTTGATTCATAGGCATCCAGATTTATTATAATTGGTACAATTTTCTCTTGGGTTTGTACAAATTGTAAGATTCCTTCAAAATATCTATTAGCTAAAGTAATAAAATTATCAATTTCTTGGGTGTTAGAAAAATTCAATAATTTTGAATTTATCCCTATACCATTTGAGGTTCCTTGAAGGATTATTGAAATTTTTCTCAATGTTTCTTTATCCAATCCAATTTTATCAATATTAAATAATTTTTTTTGCATTAATCTCCCTCAATGCTAATTATATTATATTTTCTAGTAGTAAATTTTTCAATATGCCTTTTCAAATCTTTAATTACATGAAATTCGTCTTTAATATGAATTTTGTTTTCCATCGATAAAGTATAAAACATTAAAAGATTTTCTAGAAAAGTACGTGGATTCCTATTTCTAACAATACGATAATCTTGTGCCGGATTAAATTTTACGGCCTTCTCTAATAAATTTTCTTTTAATGGGATGAGATCTGATTTTTCAATTACTGTTTCTATAAATGATTTTTCTTCTAAAATAGAACTTGGAATCTCAGGTAATTCCTCAAACTCAGGATCCTCTACCTTTCTTAATACATTGATTAAAGCTCTTTTTATATAATAAGAATTTATTTTCATTGGATATTGTACTGGAAGAGCACAAGAATTACATTCAAAGAATAACTTTTGCCAATCTATCTTATCTAAATTTATTAATATAAAATCCTCCATTTTAATAAATGGCTTTTCTAATAAGATTCCTTTGGATTTTGCTAACCTTAAATCGTATCTAGTTGAAGCTAAGTTCAATAATTGAATAATAGTATCTAAAAGATGCACACTTATCTGAACATGATGTTGAATAGTTATCTCAGAGTCATTTAAGTCATCTCTATTTTGAATTTCTAGTACCTGATCCATTAATTTATAGATTTCTTTAACATAATCATCAAATTTGGGATCTTCCAAGATAGTATTGCCTTGTCTTTTTAAACTTTCAGAAAGATCTTTTAACGCATTAACAAGCCCATATATCCAGCTTAGTTCCAAACCATATTGCTCAAAATTAATAAAAGACCGGATCATCTCAACCATTACAAATAAATCCTCAAATACACCATAACGTTTCATTGCTATTGTTTCTAATTTAAGTTTTTGATAATTGTGAACGAGAAATTTACCCATCGAAGTAAGTCTAAGAATTTCATTATTTTCATTTAAAGGATTTAAAATTGATCTACCTATAAGTTTTGATAAAATATTATCAAACTGCTCCCAAGAAAGAGATTCAATATCTTTACAATAGCCTTCAAAGACTTTATATTTAGATAAGTAACCCTCAGAGCTTCTTTTCATTCCAATATAGAATAGAATTTTCATAGCTGTGTTTAAATCCTCTGGAGTTTGAAATTTATCTATATTTTTTCCAAAAGATAATAGCATTTTATCAGCAGCTTTAGAATCTTGTGATTCACAAGACATTACTTCTTCGTGGCTTATATTTGGGATTAATTTTTTGAGACTTTTTTGAGTATCTTCAGAGAGAAAAAATTGATTCTTTTTATTTCCGATTTTCCCAAGTTTTTCAGTGTTTTCCTCCATTCTTCAGTTTTCCTCCCCTAAATTCCATTCTAAATGAAAATATTTTAGTTTGCAGAATTTTTCTCCTTCAGATCTAACATGATAATTAGCTTAATAACTATATATAATTTTACTATTTCTTTTTTAAATTCCAATTAAATTCCCCGCAGTTGCAAATGACTCTGGTCTCTTTAAGTGATGAATCTTTTAAAACATGTTTTATTCCACCACAATTACTACATAGAAATAGTTGATAAAGATCATTAAACGCATCTACTACAGGGCGAAAGTCATTTTCTGTTAATTCTGGCCAAGTATTATAGTGCACGCTAGCATTCACCGCCCAATGTTCAACATTTGTCATCGTATATATTTGATTAACTTCAGTTTCATAAGTATTTAACTCCTCTAACTTTTCACTATTATTCCACGAATTGGCGGATTGTTTTGCTTTCTTTAATAAATCTTTATATTTTTTTACAGCAGCATTTAAGAAATCCCCTAATTCATGTCTTCCACTCAATTTATAAGTAACAGGAGCTTGAAGGCTATCACACACTATTCCAAAAAACTGTTCTAAGCCTCTTCGTAGTTGAAATGCTGCATTTGGGGTATTTCCTTTTGAAAGGTTCTCATAGATTTGGACCCATATATCAGTCTTAAAATCCATAACTAGTGGTCCTGTGTCTATATTCCAATTATAAAATTCAATTATATCCTTTGACCTAACTACACCCTCAGAATTTAATTGGTTCGTCCAAGTTTTATCGTGAGTTGTTATGAAAAATTGCCAATTTGGGAAGCAGGTGTTTAATGTTTTACATATTGCTTTACGGTGATCTGAATCTACCGACATTATAACATCATCTAGAATAATAAAATTAATGAGGTTTTCATTTATCTCTTCCGCTAAAGCTAGATATAAACAGAGCCCCATACTATCCTGATGACCTTCACTATGTAGAGCATGTGGTGGATGAATCCCTTTTCCATGAAAATCAACTAGGAAATCGAGACCTGCCTTTTCAGGTTCCAATTTTGCCGTAAAATTTTTTTCGTCAGGATCGTGAATTTTTTTATATAAGTCAATAAATCTGTCCTTTATTTTTTCATATAGGTCTTTAAGAATTTTATCTCTTGCAAGCAGAAAACTTTGATGTAATGATTCTGCTTTATTAAAAGATCTCATTATGGATTCGACGGAATTTTTTCTTTTGTGATATGGTTTCAGATGTTCTTCAAGTCTAGTCAAGTTATCCCAAGCTGATTGTTCTGGAGTCAATTTTACTACACTAGCTTCAATTGTTTGCTGAAAGAGATTTAGTGTTTCAAATAACTCTTTAGGAACAAGAATTGACTTAACTAATTGCGTTGTGAATTTGTTATCAAGATAGAGTTCAACGGGGTTATTTAAAATTTTGGAAAATTCTACTAATTCGTGACTCCAAGATTGTATCATAGAAACATCCTCAATTTCTGCTATTTGGACAATTTTTAGTATGTGTTGAATGCTTATTGATATTTTTCTAACGATAGTATCAAGTTTACTAGAGAGATTTTCTATCTGTTTCGTTAAAATTTTAGATTCCTCTATAGATAAAATTCTTTTTTCTAAATGTTCCTTTAATTTCCCTGAAGGCCATTTCGTATCACAAAGAGGACAATTCCCAGTTTCATCAATCATGGATAATCCCATCTCAGTTAATTTAAAACGCGATAAATCGTTTAATAACTGGGCGTCATCTCTAATTTTTTTTATTATATTACGCAATGTTGTATCAATATCTTCAATTTGGACTTGATTTTCCGTGGAAATTGCATTCTTTATAGTTTGAATAGCAGTTGTAAAGACTTTCAAATCATTATCAGTAAGTTTGATACTTGCTGATACTGCAGAAAATCCCTCTTTTAAGCCTTCCCAGTCTAAACTTACTAAGGGACTACCGCCCAACTCTGAGCGTTTTTTATTAATGAATTTTAAAACAATTTCTTCAGTGAAGTGCTCGATTGAAACAGAAATACTAATTGATTCTTTTAATTCACTGAGAGATTTCTCGGCAGTATCATATTCATTTTTAAATTTATTGCGAATTAAAACTAGATTTCTTCTGATTTTCTCAATATCTTGGATATTGAGTAATTCCTGTATCTGTTGAGCTCTTGTACTTGAGTTTGCTGTAATATATCTCAATAGATCTCGTCTTGTCAGTATGTATTGTTTTTGCTTCGCTAGGGTTAGTATTGGTTCAATAACATCTTTTAATGATTCATCAAATACTAGTTTTTTTGGTTCTTCCATACATCTGGATAATTCTATAGAATCATCACTTCCCTCTAATTTGAATATTGCTCGTACTTTTGCTTCGTTTGGTTGATGATTTACATGATGCCCATGTTTCCTTAAAGAAATGTCTCCTGTTCCTTCCCCAGTTAGTCGAGAAATACTACCTGTGAGTAAAAAATCAATAGAATCTACCACTGCGCTTTTTCCTGATCCATTTGGTCCATAAATTACAAAATTTTTTTCATTTTGCTCTAATTTTAAATGACGTATACCCCGTATATTATCTATTTCAAGCTCTATTATTTTCATTCTTAATCTCCCTCGATATCTCTTAAAGTTTCATAAACCATTTTTTCTTTCTGCAGATATCCTTTACATGCTAGATCCTTAAGTTTTTGAATGATATTTTCATCAAAGTTGTCGTCTACATTTAGAAGACTAAACATCTCGTCATAAATTCGATCAATAATTGATTTTGGACTCTCATTGTCTTTTGACATAGTATATTACCTTAATACACATTTTTGTATATTTCAAAGATATATACAAAATTAATATTTTTAAGTTTAATTTATTAACCTTTAAATCAATTTAAATAAAAAAAATACCCCAATCTCTGCATAGTGAGTCTAATCAAAATATAGGAAATAGTAAAATATTTTGAATTTTATCAAATTCGAAAGAATTTTCTAAGATTGCGTGAGCCTCATCTATGATAATTATGTGTTTTAATTTTTCTTCTTCTATATCTTTTGTTATAATTCTCACGAAATCAAAATTTTTAAGCCACATTAATATATATATTTATATACACTAAAAATTCTAACTTCTGAAATTGCCCTTGAAGGATAAAG
>JAHLWT010000056.1 GCA_019057775.1 Promethearchaeota archaeon | reverse complement strand
AAATAAAACAGACTAATGGTAAAATTCTGGAAGTTGGTGTAGGGACAGGACGGTTTTTCATTAAAGCATTGACCCGGGACGCAGATATATACGGGTTTGACATTAGTAGTTCAATGGTTGATGTACTAAAAGCAAAACTAAGCAAAACACAGCAACGCCGGGTAAGCGTGCAAAATATCATTGATTTTCAATATGACTTCAAATTTGATTTGATAATTGCTCCCTTTCGGGTTATGATGCATCTGCTTGAAAAATCTTCCCAAATTGACGCAATTAACAATGTTTATAGACATCTTAAACCAAATGGCAGATTTATTTTTGATACTTTTATTCCGGATTTGAATCAACTAATAAAAGGACTCGACCATCATACAGATTTTGACGAAGAATACGAACCTGGGAAAAGAATTAAACGTATTGTATCAACACAACCGGACTTAATTAATCAATTGATTAATATCGAGTTTCAATTTGAATGGGATGAAGACAGGGGAAAGCAGACTGAAATATGGAAACTTCCCCTCAGGTTCTTCTTTAGATATGAATTAGAACATCTTATTGAACGAACAGAGTTTAAAAGTTATCAAATGTTTGGTGACTATAATGAAAATGAATTGGGAAGTAACTCGAAGGAATTTGTTGTAATATGTAGAAAATAATGAGCAGGTAAGGGTGAATTTACTCTCCGCCAGCCCTGTGGGAGAATGCCTATGGCAGGGACAAACCTCTCCCCGATACCTGCCTCACCGGCAGGCCCTGTGAAATCTAAGATATTTCACTGGGCAGGCAACCGACAGCATACTAAAGTTATTCTTGTCAGGAGTTTCGGGAAGTTTCTACTATATAGAAAATAACGGCAATGCCATTATACAATTGTTACCGCCAAGCGAAAATAGCACAGTCCGAATAATCAACTAATTAGATTAAATTGTTATTTTTGTTTTATGAGCAAAAAAGAACAAATATTAAATAAAATATTAGGAGTTGTGAATAGGACAGCTCCGGATTCAGAAATATATTTGTATGGTTCTCGTGCAAGAGGAGATTCTAACAAGCTTTCTGATTGGGACTTGTTGATTTTACTTAACTCACCGAATATTTCGTTTGATTTTGAGACAAGGTTTATGGACGAGTTCTATGAAATTGAACTTGAAACAGGAGAAATTATTTCTCCGTTGATTTACACAAAAATAGACTGGAATGAAAATCATTCAATAACTCCACTATTTGAAAATATCCAAAAGGAAGGAATTCGCATTAAATGAAAGGAACAAAAAAAGATTTAATAAAGTACAGACTTTTTCGAGCCTGTAAATAGGTTGATTGAGACAATAGAAAAAAAGCTAAATGAATAATTTTAAAACAATCTATATTTCTTTTTAGATTACTTTTTATTTCTGCACTAACCATTATTATGCTATCAGGTGTTTCCACCCGACACTGTGACAGCATACAACAACGGGGTGGTTTGATTAATAATCTAAAATTAGAATCATTCTAAATTACCTGGTTTATACAAAAAATCGTAATTCCCCTGGCTGATATTTTATTGTTTTTGGGATATATGAGTAAAAACGTATTGCAAATAGTTATCATACTTATTGCGGAATAAATAAATAACAACTGTTGAATAGGAATTAAGTGAATTTATTGAGGAACTAAACGGAGTTCCGCACTGAGGACGAAGGCTGTCGAACTTGCTCGAACATACTGAAAAGCCCGCAAGGGCGGGACCAATTTGCTTTTAACGTGAGTTCAGTGCCGTTTTAACTCAATGTCCCGCTAAAGCGGTAAGTATTGTTATAAACATGCATTTTAATTTGCAATTTGGTTTAGCTCATCATTAGCTATAAAATACATAAAGGAGACAAAATTATGAAAACAAAAAGTTTAATTATTCTAGTGGTTACGCTACTAATTGGTACGAATGTTTATGCAGATAAGTATAAAATAATATCTAATATGTCAGGTTTGAAAAAGTCAGGTGACTTTAAGGAAAAAGATAAAGCAAATATTATATTTGACGGAATTGATTATAAAGCTGCTTCTGGTTCAATTTTCAAACGAGTTGATAATGAGGCATATTCGGTACAGGGTGAGAATTATATTTTAATAGAGTTTACTAAGATATCAGGTAAGGGTACTGATTTCGTAAAATTAGACCAAGTGTATTTTTTACCTGAGGAAAAAAATCGACCATATTATGTAAAATTAGAATCAGGGTTTGATTATGGAGCTCTTTCATTACCTTTTAAACTCCGTTTTAATCCAAATGTCATTTCACCCAACGCATCAATAGGCTTTTTTGGTGGTTATAAAAAAGCAATAGGTTATAATTGGACTTCTTCTTTTATCGGAACTATTGGCTTAACAGGAGTTTCTTTAAATGATGTAAATTCTAAAGATGTAGAGAATGTTATGGGGTTCACATATGCAGGGGGGATTATTTTTAACTACAAAAGCAAATTTCAAGCTGGTTTTGTTATTGGTGTTGATATGATTGGAGGAACTAGAGGAAAAAATTGGACATATGAAAATAAACCATGGATTGCTATAGCAACTGGATTTACTTTTTTAAAATAATTCAACAGCTAACAGCACCTAAAGCGAATAGCAGTGGTAGTGAGCATTTTAAGGCAATGAACCCGTTGTGAATTTTATGTAAAGTTGATAAGTCCATCACTAGAATTCCGCTACTCGCCATGGGTGTGCCGAGAAGCAGTGATCGGCATTAATTAGTCACTGCATGCTGTAATTGAGATGGTGGAATCGACCACTGACGATAAATGTCAGGGTCTTTTGACCCACCGGAGCCGTCTTACAGGAGGGGGCTTCAAACCACCTAAAGGTGCTTTGGTAAAGAGCCATGGTGCTGAGCGTTTAGGAAAAGGTTCCGCCATGAGCGGAATCAGGTATGGATAATGGAGATGAACGAAAGTGAACCACTGATGAGGTGTCGAGAAAGTGCAACATTCTGTCAAAAGCTGTAGAGCTATGAATGCAGTGATAAGTGCGGAAGAAACCTGTTTACTGTCCGCACGGCAGGCGTCATTCAGGTGGCATGAACTTTATCCGGGCTCATTTACGGAACTCGGGAACCTGCACAACAATGCAAAGAAAAATGCACAATAGGATCACCCTAGAGGCAAAATATCGATGTGTTGTGCAGGGGCAGACTAAGCCGTAGTAGTGATGAAGCGTTTGTAATGGATGTGGAGCGAAGGGCTTAGCTAATATGTTTTACGTTTTGCCAACCTGAGAGGGGATGAGCTATTTACGTAATCCATATTAGAAGAGCCGTATGACGGGAGACTGTCACGTACGGTTCTGTGAGAGGCTTGGGGTGAAATTCCCCTTGCCTACTCGATCTGCAATCCGTTATGTGAGATTTGGAAGAATTTAAAATATAAGATTGATTTTATGCTAATACCCTAAAAAAAATGCCTAAAATTAGAAATGCCTAAAGTGACTAAAGTTGAAAAGCTTATAATAAATGTCTAAAAGGTCGAAAGGTTACTCTTATATTCCTATGGACTCTTAGACTCTTAGACCCTTATATCCTGCGACTTTAGATTGTATAATTAATTTCTCTTTCATTTTAGCTCATTTTAGTTCATTTTTAAATTTGTTTGTTACACAAAGTTGTTCTTGCCAGGAGTTCCGGGAAGTTTCTACTATATAGAAAATAAAGGCAATGGCTTTATACAATCGTTAGCGATAATTACAAATATTAATTGATTTAAAACCTAAAACAGCTAAAGCATTTAAGGGATTGTAATAGATGACTATTTTATAATGTAAAATAAGAACCAAATACTAATTAGAAATTATGAGAAACGGATATCAAAAAGACTTTTTGGGGGCAAATAACATAATCGAGCTTCCTGAACCAGATTTAGCACTACAGCCAGACATTTTACGTCCTCCTGGTCTTTCTGAGGGAGAAATAGTTGTGCCCTATATTCATTATTCGTTGGTAATGAGCCGAAGTACTAAGCAAGCATTATATTCTGCTGCAAATGTTGATCTTGACAAGATGATCACGGTGCCGAAAGGTAAAGGACGTAAATGGTTTTATGATAACAGAGTGGGTAAAGAAAATCAGATAACCAACTACGCTTATACAGGAACCCAATGGGATAGAGGCCACCTCACCAAAAGAACGGCAGTAACTTGGGGTGATTCGGAAGCATTTGTGACTATGGCCAGTAATGATAGTTGTGCATATACAAATGCATCCATGCAACATGCAAACTTCAATGAAGATGAATGGCGAGCTGTCGAACTATTGGTAAGCAAATTTAAAATTGCCAGTAAACTGATTGTTTTAACTGGTCCCATTTTTACTATTGCTGATAGATTTTTCATTCGAAATTATGATGATTTCCCAGTAAGAATACCAGCAGCTTTTTGTAAGATTTTGACTTATTTTGACTCAAATACAAATAAATTATCCACTCAGGCGTACATATTTTTTCAAGATGTGCCAACCGTCAAAAGCTCCAAAGGAAGGTCTCGATTAAGACTAAAAAATCTACAGGTTACAACTACTGAAGTATCTCAATGGACGGGACTAGTGTTTGATCAAAAAATGTTTGATTCTAATCCGTTAAAGTTTTATGATGGGCCAGAAAGTATTTCTACAAAAACACACAAAGCATTATTGAATAAAGATCCTGAAACTGTGACTTTAGATGAGGGCATAGTCGGAGAAAATTCTATTGCTGGAGCAAGACGTAAATTTCCTTTAGATGAGTTTTACGACTTAGTTAATGAAATTAGATGGATATGATACAAGAGTAGTATTATGTCCGCTGATTCGCCTTTAAAAGATGCTCTTTATTGAATTAGGCGATTTTAAAACGGTTCAAATTTAGGGAAAGGTTACAATGAAAAAAATATCGCCAACAATGTGTGTAAGACAAAAACAAAATTCAGGAACTAAAACTAAATCATATGTACCTCTTTTTTGACACAGAAACAACGGGATTACCAAGAAATTGGAAAGCTCCCGTATCCGACTTAAATAACTGGCCAAGACTTGTTCAAATAGCCTGGTTACTTTACGACAGAAATGGGAATAAAATATCCGGTAAAGACTTCATTGTTAAACCTGAAGGATTTAAAATCCCCCTTGACGCTTCAAGAGTTCATGGAATTTCGACAGAAAAAGCAAACAAAGAAGGCATATCCCTGCAGACAATCTTACAAGAATTTCAAGAACAAATTAGCCAGGCTGATTATCTTGTGGCGCATAATATGAGCTTTGATGAAAAAATTGTAGGAGCAGAATTCTTAAGAAAAAACATGACCAATAGTGTTGCAACAAAAAGAAGAATTTGTACAATGGAAAGTAGTACAAACTTTTGTGCAATTGACGGACCTTATGGATACAAGTGGCCAAAACTATCAGAGTTACACTATAAACTGTTTAAGACTGGTTTTAAAGAAGCACATAATGCAGCAGTTGATATAACAGCAACAGCAAAATGTTTTTGGGAATTGAAAAGACACGGAATAATATAGCACTTTACACAATAAAGCGGTATACAATATAACTGCACAGAGCTATACTAATAGCCGACTGTATTGTGAGATTTGGAAGAATTGAATTTAAAAGATTGTAACTATATATTTCCCGGGATTAAAAACTATAATGCTGTCATGTGTTTCCACCTGACACAAAGAACTGTCGGTTGGGAAATTGTTACACAAAATTATTCTTGTCAGGAGTTCTGGAAACTTTCTACTATATGCAAAATAGAGCCAGTGCCTTTATAATATTACGTTATGCGTAATTGCGAGACCGCAACTCGAAAAATATTTTTCTCATGAGCTTCCCTAACCATGAACAAAAAAAAGTCATTCAGCACGATGGCCGCCCCCTTGTAGTTGTTGCTGCGCCTGGAACAGGCAAAACGAGAACAATTGTTGCTCGAATGGAAAAACTACTTAACGAAAATCCTAATAGAGAAGTTTCATTTATTACATTCACAAGGACAAGTCGAAAGGATACTGAAAAAAGGGTAAAAAATAATGTTGGCGAGAAAGCGCTGCAAGATGCACAATTCAATTTTCCAAGAATCAGCACATTACATACTTATGCAAAAAGCATCCTTCATAAATATTCAAGTCTGGTTGGATATAACTCACATTTCTCTATCTTAATAGAAGAACGTGGAGAGCTAGATTTAATTATATCTGAAATGATTGAAGATATCAACCTTAAAATTGATCCTTCAATACTCAAAAAAGAGATTTCTGACTTTCGCAATATTAACAAATGGTCACTTAACTGCCTTATACCAGAGGATAAAAAAGATAAAGTCCTTGAGCACTTTTCGACTCTGCTAAGATTTTATAATACCTTCGATATTAATGGACTTGTACCTAATGCCTGTATTGTACTCTCAAAAAAACCAACGGACTTAATATCCATTTTTTTACAAGTCGATGAGTATCAAGATTTGAACCCAATGGATCATAAGCTAATCAATTTAGCAAGTTCTACACCATCAAGTAAAGTTATAGTTGTTGGAGATGATGCTCAAAGTATATATGGTTTTCGAAATGCTAATCCAAGTGGTATACGTGAACTATGGAATTCTAGTGAGTGGGAACATTTACATTTTCCGAATTGTCATCGTCTTCCAATTAATATTTTAAGAGCTTCTCAAGCACTTATCTCTGATTGCAATTACCTTGGAGCTCAAGTTAATATCCCTGATGACAATGGGAAAAAAATATTGACACTTCAGTGTACTACGAGTGATTTACAAATAGAAGCTGTCGCTTATAATATTTCCAAAATTATTAAGTCTAGAAAACGCAAAGATGGAAATCCATTATCATACAAGGATTTTATGATCCTTTGCCCATATAATAATTTTGTATCAAAAGTATCCAATTCATTAACTAATAAATTTAAGATACAGATTAAACAACGAGAAAAAGCAAAAATTCCTGATGATCATTGGCGTCTGCTTCTTGTCCTTCGGATGCTCCAGAATAAAGATAGTCTTGCTTTAAGACAGTGGTTAGATATTATTGGGATAACACCAGTAAAAATCCGCCAATATAGAACTGAAGCTCTTAGAAACAATAAATCATTATATTCATATTGCTCATCTTTAGAAGATAATTCTATTAAAGAAGTTTTTAAGCACATTGAGATTCTGCTCAAATCAAAAAATGACATTGAAAGTTTTAGAAAAGAATTAATTGATTTCCCGTATTTGAATATCGATAATACCCTTTTCCCAGAAGTTGGCATTACAATTAACGAAGTAACAAAACAACCAAATTCAATTGGTAAAATAATCCAATTAATTTATGAAAAATTTGGGATATATGATACAGAATATGAAATATCAGAAGAAGATAAAGTACTTGTTACTACAATGTATTCTGCCAAAGGCTTAGAAGCTGAATTTGTTTTTATTATGTGGTTAAACTCAACTTTTATACCAGCAAAATATAGAAACCAAGATGAAGAACTCAGAGTCCTTTATGTAGCCATAACTCGTGCCAAACAAGATGTAATACTAACATTTCATGAAAGATTTGAGAACTTTCGCCTTTTAAAGGAACAAGCTATGTCACCATTCCTGAAAAAGATCTATGATTACTTAGATATTAAACGAATTAAAAAGAGTGATTTAAAATGACAATTAAATATCGCAACCACGCATAATTTAGGGCAGGATTATTCTGTGAAGCCACATTAATCTTGCTCTTTGTTATGGAAGATTTGAAAGAATTGAAATAAATCGGATAGCTTCTATGAATTTCCCGGGATTAAAAACTGCTACACAAAGTTATCTTGTCAGAAGTTCCGGGAAGTTTATACTATATGTAAAATAACGGCAATGCCGTTATATAACGTTGGGCGGCATTAATAACAGCACCGTAACATGAGATATAGTCTTGAAGAATTATATTATCAATTCGGTAAATATGATAAAGTTATTGGAATAACATTCACACGGGATTCCGAATCATATAAAAAGTTTAGTGGATTTGTTGTAGGTAAGTTAGTTTATTCGGCCAGTGAAAGAGAAGACCTCGAAATGAAATTTAAATTGGAGCAAGTTCCTAGGACATCCGGATTTCAAAGATTCCAAGAAAATATTCATAAGGTTTCTGAGGATAAAATTGCCGATTTAGAAAAAACTGGATTTTTGTGTTCCGATATAATTGAGGTACTTCACTTTAATGTTCCTAGTGAAAACCAATTTACAAAAAGGGAAACTAGAGAACTACCTGAACCCATTAAGATAAAAATAGATACAAGCCATACAGGAGAAGAACTAGCAAATATGATTCTTTACTTTTCAAACTCTTTATTAGAGAGTAATTATAATTTGTGTCCATACGAGTGGGATGAATACTATTGTGCATTGTGGTATAAATATTCGGATTCCTTACCAACAGAAACCAAGACAAAATTATTTCTAAAAGAAGGAACAAAGGATTTGAAAGACGAAATCAAATATCAATATTTAAATATCAAATTTGAATCAGATGAGTTAACTGATGAAAATGAAAAGAATGAATATTTGGAGTTGTTCAATTCCAGGCTTAAAAGTAAATATGAGATTATAAAACATGAACTTAAAAAAGCTTCTGAAAAGGTAAAGGCGTTACCGACCAAATATCCTGATGAATTTAAATATATTTATTCACTGAGTTTCTTTTATAAACCAGAGCGATTGACCCATAGTAAATATCCCGTATACCTAGACTTTGAAAGATTTATTCATATTTATCTACGACATGTTGCTGAAACACAAGTAGGAGAACGATTTGATAAAAAGACTCTCTTTCAATATAAACTTAAAGATATAGAAAGGTTGATTAAATTTGTTCTTAAACAAATAGATCCTGAAATTCAGCAACACTTTAATGACTCTCCCGGTAAAGATTTTCATCGGAATGGAAGTAGAAGTATTTATTACAATGGAGATTATTATGTTGTTCATATTGATAAAATCGGTAGATTAATTACTTTTTATAAGAATAATTAACGACCGCCAAATCGTAGACGGCTGACGGTCAAATGACCGCCAGTGCGCCTCTCCCCTGTACACTTCCACGTACACTTTGTTACGGGGTAAACTTTACGGGGCAGGCACAGAACCGTACGTCCCGCCCGGGCTGGATACGAATCTTCCTGATCAGAGTCACTACGGGCGAAAACCATACTGCCAACACCCAAAACTTTAAATTGAAATATGAATATTTTCTTTTAATTTTGTTTACACTATGAATAATACAGGATGATCACGAAAGAACAAGCATATAAAACCCTTGAAAAGCTCGTTGAACGTTTTGATGATCATATTGATACATACAAAAAAGGCTACTATAACGAAACACAAACCCGTGTAGATTACATAAATCCTTTCTTTAAAGCACTTGGCTGGGATATTGACAATGAACAGGGTCTTGCCGAGGCATACCGGGAAGTTATACACGAAGACAAAATAAAAATAGGCGGAACAACAAAAGCACCCGACTACTGCTTTACCGTTTATGGTCAAAGAAAATTCTTTGTAGATGCCAAGAAGCCATCAGTTAACATCAAAGGCGACATATCCCCTGCCTATCAGGTAAGAAGATACGGCTGGAGTGCCAAATTGCCCATTGCTATCGTCACTGATTTTGAGGAGTTTTCCATATACGACTGCTCCAAAAAACCAAATCAAAACGACAGATCCTCAGTTACACGTATTCAGTATCTTACATACAAGGATTACCTGAAAGAGTTTGATTTTATCTGGGAAACATTTTCAAAAGAACGTATCCTGAAAGGCAGCTTTGACAAGTTTGTGCAAAGCGATACAAAAAAAAGAGGAACTGCAACTGTTGACAATGAATTTCTGAAAGAAATAGAAGAATGGCGGAAATATCTTGCCACTACCATTGCACTCAGAAATAAAACATTGACCGAGGACGAAGTAAACTTTGCAGTACAAAAAATTATTGACCGTATTTTATTTCTTCGCATCTGCGAAGACAGGGGAGTTGAACAATACGCCAACCTTAAAAATACAATTAAGAAAGGTGATTTATACAAGAATCTCTTTGAACTATTTTATATAGCTGACGAAAAATACAATTCCGGTCTTTTTGACTTTAAACAAGATACTATCACCGCCAACCTCATAATTGACAACAAGGTGATAAAAAACATTGTTCAGGAACTGTATTACCCGCTTTCTCCTTTTGAATTTTCAGTTTTTCCTGCCGATATATTAGGAAGTGTTTATGAGCAGTTTTTAGGTAAAACCATTCGCCTTACCAAAGCCCATCATGCAAAGATTGAAGAAAAGCCGGAAGTACGAAAAGCAGGCGGAGTTTATTATACCCCCAAATATATTGTTGACTATATTGTAGAAAACACCATTGGAAAACTCTTAAAATCCCCCCTTGAGGGGGGCAAGGGGGGCGTAACTCCAAAACAGGCAGAAAAGATAAAGATTTGTGATCCCGCCTGCGGTTCCGGCTCATTCCTCATTGGCGCATACCAATATCTGCTTGACTGGCACTTGAAGTACTATACCGACCTGCCTGCGCTAAAGCTTCGGCAGGCAGGTAATCCGCCAAAAAAGCCTGCCCGCAGTAGCCTGAAAGGCGAAGGCGGGAAAAAGGATAATCCATTAACACCTGACGGCAACCTTACAACTGCTGAAAAGAAACGCATATTGATCAACAATATTTATGGAGTGGATATTGATCCGCAAGCGGTTGAAGTAACCAAGCTGAACCTGTTACTCAAAGCACTGGAAGGCGAAACACAGGCTTCAATAAACAAGCAGCTAACTTTCTTCAATGAAAGGGTGTTGCCTAACCTTGGGGATAACATCAAATGCGGGAACTCCCTTATCGGCAACGATTTTTACGACAACCAGCTTGACCTGTTCCCGGAACAGCTTAAAAAGATAAACGCTTTTGATTGGGAAAATGGCTTTGCCGAAATATTCAAACAGGGTGGCTTTGATGCGGTGATTGGGAATCCGCCTTATATCCGAATTCAAACTTTGAAGGAAACAGCACCAGAGGCAGTAGAGTATTACAATGAGAGATATAAAAGTGCGATAAAAGGAAACTACGATATATATGTTGTATTTGTTGAGAAAGGTTTACAATTACTAAATTCAAAGGGTAAACTTGGATTTATTCTTCCGCATAAGTTCTTTAATGCAAAATATGGACAAGCACTAAGAGAAATATTATCAAAAGGAAAAAACCTTGAGCAAATAGTGCACTTTGGGGTTGAACAAGTGTTTTTAGATGCTACAACCTATACTTGCCTTTTATTTCTGAATCGCTCTGAAATCAATTCTGTTGAGTTTCATAAGGTAACAGACCTTAACAAATGGATGAATGAAAAGCAAGCGGATACTGAACTTATTAACCATAAGAAATTCTCAGCAGATGAGTGGAATATTTCTATTGGTAAAATTTCCGGTATACTTGCTAAAATCCAAGCTGTTATACCAAAACTCAATGACTTAACTGACAAAATCTTTCAGGGGCTTATTACTGGAGCTGATAAAGTATTTATTCTTAATCAGATTGAACCCTCTTTATTCCATTCAGACGCAACAGGTAAAAAATATCGCTTGGAAAAAGAGTTAACACATCCATTATGTAAGGGATCTGTTAATCTTAAAAGGTACCACATTTCAAATATTACTAAATCGATACTCTTTCCTTATGAAACTATAAATGGAAAAGCCGAACTAATCCCCTTATCCCGGTTAAAAAAAGATTTTCCTAAAACTTATGAATATCTATTAGAGAATCGACATTTGTTAGAAGGCAGAGAGAATGGGAAGTGGAAACATGAAAGATGGTATTCTTTCGGAAGAACTCAGAATTTGAATAAAATGGAAATTCGAAAAATATTAACTCCAAGCATTGCTGCACATTCATCTTTCACTTTTGACGAAAAAGGTGAATATTATTTTGTTGGTAGTGGTGGAGGAGGTGGAGGAGGTTATGGAATTTCTCTATCACCTGAAATTGAGATGAATCCAAAGTACATATTGGGAATACTCAACTCTAAATTGGTTGATAAATACATAAAATCGGTGAGCTCCCCATTTAGAGGAGGTTATTATGCATACAATAGACAGTATATTGAACAAATACCCATTAAGGATGCTATTGCTTCGAATCAACTGGACACCCATGACCAAATAGTCAAACTCGTTGACAACCTGTTAAAGCTCAACAAGGACTTGCAAAGCACCAAGCTGGAAACCCAGCGCCAGCAAATTCAAAGAGTTATTGACCATTCTGAAAAGAAAATTGATGAGATGGTTTATGGGCTTTATGGATTGAGCAAAAATGAGATTGAAATTATAGAAAATTCGTAAATTGAAGTAACTTTGTAAAGCTAAAATGGTAAAATCTAACGCACATATCAACCACGAAATGCTTATCTGGGCGAGAAAAACGGTCAAACTTTCCGTTGAATTTGCTGCCAAGAAGATAGGCGTAAAAATGGAAAAGTTAGAATCTTGGGAAAAGGGGGAAGCATTCCCAACTGTCAAGCAACTTTACAAAATTGCTAATGTGTATAAGCGACCGTTTGCCCTGTTTTATTTTCCTATTCCTCCAAAGCATTTCAAGCCATTAAAGGATTTCCGCAAGTTCCATCATCAATACACCCTTACTGAAAATGAGGAATACATACTTCAAAAAGAGTTATTGCTCTTTCAGCAAAAAAGGCAAATTGCATTGGACTTATACGAGCAGCTCGATACAGATGCACCGCAATTCAAACTCAAAGGGACTGTAAACCAATCTCTCGAAAAACTTGCAGAAAAAATTATTCAATATCTCGGTATCAATCACAATGAAGTTGCCGACATAAAACTGGGATATGATGCTTTGAATTATTGGAAAAAACTGCTTGAATCAAAAGGAATATTGGTTTTCCAAACTTCAGGCGTTCCGCTTCACATAATGAGAGGGGCATGTGTTGCAAAAGATGTACTGCCTGTAATCATCATCAATAGCAACGACACACAGAACGGGCGTATTTTTTCCCTTTTTCACGAATTAGTTCACATTGTCTTGCAGGAAGACGGAATCAGCAATTTCAGGTACAACGACAGGAAACTATACGACCAGATTGAAGTGTACTGCAACCAAACGGCAGCAGAAGTATTAGTCCCTGCACACACTCTTTTGGAATCACTCGTTGTCCGTTCGCATAATTCTCATGAAGCCCAATGGACGGCTGATGAATTGCGTAAATTATCCCTTAGGTTTTGCGTAAGCCGCGAGGTAATTCTCCGCAGATTATTAACGCTGGGAAGAACCACAAATGCCTTTTATCAGGATTATAGGGATAATCAGGATTATGGTGCCAAAAAAGCGCCTTCCGGTGGGGACTATTATCGAAACAAAATTGCCAAGAATGGCGGGTTATTTCTGAATCTTGTTTTGCAAGGGTATTACCAAGAAAAATTAACCGCTTCTTCCTTTTGGGACTATACCCAAATAAAGGTTTCCAATCTGGCCAAACTCGAACAACTCCTTTATGCAAAAGTACAGTATTGATACAAGTGCCATATTGGATGCTTGGGTTAGATATTATCCGTATGATACTTTTCCCTCCTTCTGGAACAGGTTTAAGACCCTTGCAGAGTCACAGGAAGGAATTGCAACTGAGCTTATCGAGCATGAATTAAGCAAAAAGGATGACAGATGCCATAAGTGGTTCAAACAAAATAACCTAACTGGCTTTTTTGTCGAACTTACCGATTCCGTGCAAAATGCCGTTTTGGACATCCTTAAAAATCCAAATTATCAACGTTTGGTAGAAGACCGGAAAGGGACCTACGGTGCAGACCCATTTGTAATCGCATTAGCCAAAGTAGAAGATTTGATTGTTGTTACTGGTGAAAGAGCAACCAACAACTTAGCAAAACCAAAAATTCCTGACGTCTGTAATGATATGGGAATT
Organism: Promethearchaeota archaeon; assembly: GCA_019057775.1. The sequence continues at coordinate 350 of JAHLWT010000056.1, read as the reverse complement.
GAGTGCATCAACATATTGGACTTGATGCGAAGGGAAGGATGGCAATTTTAAAAGCCAAACCCGTTTTGTACATTGCAGCACTATTCCCGCGGATGGTAAAGAGCAAAACCTGAAATACACGTGATAGTTTACCCTACTGCATTTACCCGCCAATCGTTATGTACAAATCCCAAATATTGCAGTGTTAATTTTATTTCAAATACTTTAATTTTGGTTCATCCGAGAAATGCGTAGTTAAAAAAGCAAATGCATTATAATTGGAAGATGAGAATAATTAATTGATAAATAGCATAATTTTAATTACTTGAAAAAGAACACCATCGGTGTTCGATTATTGTAGAAGAAAACCA
>JAHLWT010000055.1 GCA_019057775.1 Promethearchaeota archaeon | reverse complement strand
TAACATAAAATAAAAAGCCCGTCTTTTTCAACGGGCGGTTGATGACAGTATAGTATGCTATGCACCTTTTCCTCTAAAACTTTATTTCATTTTTGCCTCCATATAACTACACTGCATTTAAATTATATATCATTTTTATATTGTAGTCAAATTTTTGAATAAAATATCGGTGCAGATTCTTGGTTTCGAGAGGTAATGAGGAGTTTATAATGAAAAAGAATTTCATAGATATAGAGCAATATTAATCTAAAATATTGAGATGGTTAAATGACTTTTTTTATAAAAGAATATTTAGTATGACTAGAAGAACATTTGTGACTTCTAGTGATAGTAATAATTAAATTGGATACTTACTACTCAATTTGAACGGCTGGATATTTCTCACTTTCTAACATAATCTAAAGGATTTGGAAGTTTAAAGACGATTCGAAAAGTTCTGCCTATTGACCTACCCGGGGAGCCAAGACATTTCAAGCCCTTTGGTATTTTGCTGAAGGGCTTTTTATTTTCTTTATAAAAGAAGGATTTTTAAAAGATTTGTCGTATAAGGAATATAGAAGAATTCTATTACTACAATGAAGTGCTTTACAAAACGTACCGATTTGGAAGCATAAATGAAGTAACGCGGTTATTTTAAGTTAAGTGAGATGCTTAAGCCCGCCTTAAAAATATTTAAAAACTAAATGTATTGCAGTTCATAACTAGGAGGAGGGGAAATATATGAAAACAATGCTTACTAATCAATCAATTTCTTGGCTAAGCGAACAAAATAATTTTGGGAATCTCGTAATAAAACCCTATTATCAAAGAAAACCTGTTTGGTCTTTGAGACACAAAGTGTACTTTATAGATACAATCTTAAGAGGGTTGCCAATACCTAAACTATATATTTACCAGAAAATTAGCAAAACCAAAAAAAACCTAAAAACAAAGTATGAAATTGTTGATGGCCAACAACGTATTAGAGCGATCTTAGAGTATTTACAGGGGGATTTTAGATATTCAAAGAAATATCATCCTAAACCAGAAGACTTCTTAGAGGAATATGAAGACGAAACTTTTCAAGATTTGCCTTCAGAGATTCAACAAAATTTTTTGGGTTATGAGCTGCCGGTACAAATAATTAACAGAGTGGCTGAGGGCGAAATAAATAACATGTATATTAGACTAAACTTGAACACTATTAATTTAAATAAGCAGGAGATTAGAAATGCTATGTTTACTGGTGATTTCAAGAAGTTAGTTGACTCTTTAGTGAAGAACACATTTTGGTCGGACGAAAAAATTATTAGTAAGGGTGCTATACGAAGAATGCAAGATGCAGAATACATTTCAGAGCTTCTTATGAGTATGCTGTGGGGCCCTCAAGACAAGAAAAAAACATTAGATGAATGTTACTCTAATAATGAAACGATGGATGTATCTCAAAAAAAAATTCTCAGAAATGGATTTATATACATTATTAGAAAAATAAAGGAAATATTCCCAGATTTGAAAAGTACACGATTTAAAAATAAAAGTGATTTTTATTCTCTATTCTATCTATTATTCGATTTAAAAAAGTTAGGATTTCGTTTCCCCTCAGATATCAAGCCCATTCGAGATTCTCTAATAGAAGTTCACAAATCAGCTTCGTTGGGATTAGATTCCCCCGATCCTATAATGAGAAAATATTATGAAGGATGCGTTAACTCTCCAGACTCATTAAGGAATAGAAAATATAGAGTTGATATTTTGATGGGATTATTAAGGCCCTTATTTATAGAAACAGACGATAGAAGATTTTTTACAAAAGAACAAAAACAATTTATCTGGCATAATGTCGCCAAGAAAGTTTGCAAAATATGTGACAAAACAATTAAAAAGTATGATGACTACGAGCCTGATCATGTAATACCTTGGTCTAAAGGAGGACATACATCTATAACGAACGCTCAACTAGTACATAAAGAGTGTAATCGTAAAAAGGGAAATAGAGTATGAAAGAGTACAAAGCCACAAAAAGCGACAAAGTTTATGTGTCTATAAATTTAGGCAAAATGAAGTATCACAAGAATTTCCAAAAAATAGAAATAAGTATTTTAAATTAAGAAAAGAAATTATCAATATTAAACTAAAATTAAATAAACTATAAGAAGGGCTCAAATAAAGAAATAAACTTATGCAAATAATAACCCTAATCAACCAAAAGGGCAGGGGAGGGAAAATTACTCCCAAACGATTAAAAATATATCATCGGAATAGATAAAAATTGGTGCTTTAATGATGGCACTTTCCGTTTATACATTTGCTAAAAGAACAGGGGGAAGGTAAAATTAAATGATGTCTAAGAAGGAAAAACCAAATGATAAAATTACTCCTAAAGAAATGAGAGATGCAATTCAAAGATCTGGCTATCTATTAGAACAGAGGGTTTTACCAATTTTTGAAAAATCCTATTATGCAATAGATTTAAATACTATTTTCCCAGACCCTGAAACGGGAAAGTCAAGAGAAACTGATATAAAAGCGTTTTGTTTGCAAAATATATTTGATACAGACGATTTTTATAACAATTTATGGATTAATTTATTATGTGAATGTGAAAATAACAAACAGCCAACTATATTTTTTATTAGAGATTACCATGATTATGAATTAGAATTTTTTTGCGAGGACATTGCTTTATCAGGTATTCCTATACAATTTTCAGATAATGACTCTTTTATAAGTTTTTCAGATTTTTTAGAGCTGAAAAAATTCCATCATTATAATAAAGGAGATATATCTACACAATACTGTACTTTTCAAGAAAAAAAAGGAAAAAAAGAATGGATGGCGTCTCATAGCGATGAACAGCATAATACTTTTGACTCTTTATTAAAAGCACTTGACTATGAAATAGAAGAGGATTTTAAAGAATATTATTTACCTGATAAATCAGAAGAAGAGTCTATAGAAATTAAAATTTATTATCCCTTGTTAATTTTGCAGCAAGATTTATATTCCGCTTTTTTAAAAGGCAAATATTTTATTTTAAGAAAATCAAAACATATACAATTTAGAAAGCAATATCATTCAACTTATTCTAAGGAAATAAAAACCTATTGTATTGATGTTATTACTGAAGATTATTTACCAAAGTATCTTAAAATTATAGATAAAGAATCTATGAAAATTAAAAATAAAATAAAAAAAAGAAGAGAAGAAGTATTTCAATCAATTAAACAAATAATAAAAAATATAAAAGAGGATAAAAATTCTAAAAATACCACGTTATATAGAGAATGGCTCGAATTTTAAAGATATACATATTAGATATAATTAACAATAAATATAAATTTTAATTGATTATTACAAAAATACTTACCAAACTCCTTGCTTAAAAGAGCAGGGGTTTTTTAGTTGATTTTGAAAAATTAAACCTTCATATTTCGTTTTTAAGGGGGGTCTTTTACCCCCATACATACAATCTATAAGCGGCCCTTCAAAATTTCTCCATATACACGGTATATGAACATCTTCAAATATCACGTATACCCTTTATTTATAAGAGTTACTGCGTTTTATCGATATTTATATTAAAAAATATTTTAAAAAAAGTGAATTTTAAAAATAAATGTGGTATAATCCAATTAGCAAACAATACATACCATATAAAAACCTATTTAATTTAATCTGTATGAAGATAACAGGAGAGACTTTTTCTTTCCATCATAAAAGAAAAAGAGCCGAAGGGGTAAG
>JAHLWT010000054.1 GCA_019057775.1 Promethearchaeota archaeon | reverse complement strand
ATTCGACTAAAACTTTAAATTTCTTTATAACCTAAAAGGCATTAATGCCATAATTATAGATTTTGGTTATAATTTGTAAATTTTCTCTACTTTTTGGTTTCACAGATGGTACTTTTCTTGCATTTTTATTATGTGATTTTAGTTATTCTTTATTCACAGCAATTTAGTTTTAGTTTGATCCTGTTATTTTTGCTCCGCAACGAGGACAAAATTTCAATGCTTCACCACTTAATTTTTCTCCACAATTAAAACAAAAATTTACAATATCGAAGTTAGCTTCCTCAGTATCAAAGTGTGTCACTTTATTATATGTTGCAACGTCATTCTCCTTGTTAACCACATTTTTTTGGATTTGGTTTTTTTTGGTTGAACTATGTAGTGCTACATACAATAATAGCAAAACTGCCGATACTATAATTCCCCAGCCAAGGATCATGAAAAACCAATTCCCTAAGTTCCAATCCATCATATGATGTCCATCGTAAATAGAATCATGAAATATCATCTTATCACCTTTTATTTTATCTTATAAAAATCATTACTTTCTAGTATATGTACATAATAGTAGCTATTTAAACATCACTATTATTAAATATATACGAAAAGTTTAATTACCTTTTTTTCCTTGCTTTAGATGGTGAGTGTTGAAATTGGAAAAAGAACATGAAATAAAAATTCAAAGTTTATCGAAATTTTATATCCTACTCTTATTAAAATCCAAAAGCGTAATCAATGGATATCAAATAATAAAAAGGTTGGAAAGAGATTTGGGTACAACCGCAAGTCCAACAGGCATTTATGATTTTTTAAAGGATCTTAAATCCAAAAAATACATTGAAGATATAGAAAAGTCTGAATCTAAAAGAAGTAAAGGATTCAAACTAACTCTTTCCGGAAATGATTTCATTGAAAGAATTTTTACTAGGTTTGATAACCTGATCGAGGTTGCAATTCAATCAAAACTCGAAATTTGTAAAAGTTGTGGTGTTAAACTATACGGAAAGTTTCATATTGAAACGATTCATGGAGAAGAAATGAATTTCTGCTGCACACATTGCGCCCAGGCTTATAAAGATTCACTTCATTAACACTAATTTCAATAATTTATTAAGAAATATTCGCAAAAATAAGTAAAAATTTATGCCTAAGAAAGCATTATAATTATAATAATAATAATAATAATATACCACATAGGAAAAAAGTCTTATTTCATTAAAATTTTACCCTCTTTCACTTTTTTCTCTTAAAATAGCTCAATTTAACCCTATTATACTATGAATAACCAAGATATTTCCTAACAGAATTTTGAATTGTATTTTTCATTATACCAAAGTTTATTTAATTTAAAAATCTATATTACAAGCTTGAACAGAGATATTTCAAAATTTCAAGTATAAAATTAAAATTTAGTGAAATTATGTCTAATAGAGATTATGGCAATAGAACGATGCACAAAGCCACATGTGCCGACTGTGGGAACGAGTGCGAAGTTCCATTTAAGCCTAAGGAAGACCGACCTGTCTATTGTCGAGATTGTTATAGAAAGCGTAGAAGATAATTAATTTATTTTTTCTCAGTTTTGGTACAACCAAAAACTTATTTTCTAACTTATCGAGAAATGATTTATTTTTTTTTATTTTTTTTATTTTTTTATAGATCCTAGGTCTATAAAAATAAACCTACACAAAATAATTAACATCTTTTCGATAATTTAGTTAAGTTATATGGTGGAACTATTGTTAAAAGAGAAAATGTGAAAGATGATAGACAATCGATAAACTATTTTATTGATTTTAATAAAGATATTAGTTCTGTTCGATCAAAGTAGACTTCATTTCGGATAATTTTATCGCCTTCAAGTTCTAAAATGTCCATTCCATATTCAATTATCTCTTTAGAATTAACTGGAATCGTCGCTCTCCACTTTAATACGAAATCCTTCTCAGTATGATAAGCTTCAATCAATCGCCATATCCATTTTGGATTGGCAGCCAACAATTTTTTAAAATAGGGAAATAGATTATCATGTCCCTTTAATCCCTTGGGATTTGCAGGATCTTGATAATATGCAGTTTTTGAATAGAAAGAAAGGAGTTTTTCTGGATTATTTCCCGTCCATGATGTTAACCAATTTTGGCAAAAAGTAGTAATGTCTTTCATTTCCATATAAATTACCATCGATTCGTATAATTTTAGATAACTAATTTAAAATATCATTATTATAAAGTAAAAAAAAATAGATAATTATGTTTTGCGATTATTTTTCGGATCTCTCTTCGTAATTTTTCCTTACAACTACATAGAGTATTAAGCCAAGTACGCTTAGAAAAAAGCCTAAAAGTAACCAAATTTCACTATTTTTAATGCCTCTTTTAATGGCATCTTTATGCATATATTTCGCAATTAGTAAAGCTACTACTAAATAAGCAACAGCCCCCAATGCCATTAGGGCATAAAACAATGGGGCGCCCAATGCGTCCCTCATAACAACATAATGTGACACTTGAAAAAGAATTTTTTATCAACTCCTTTATTTAATAGGGCATATATTCCTTTTCTTAAGAATTGTGTTATTATATTAAATTACTTTTATTCATCAAGCCACCACTGAGTAGGATCTTTCCTTTATAGCCCCCTCTATACGATTTATTCCTTATTACTGTAAACTTTTCAAAGATTCCCATAGGATCTTTTATTTGAGGGATTAATTCTGATTTAGAAATCCCTACATTAAAAATTATTTTTGTCCTCTCCATGAAATAGTGTAAAAAAATTCGTCTGATCCCGAGATGTGAGGTTTTTCAAAGAACCAGGTCCCTCCAATACCCAATTCCTTTGCAGTAAGATCAAAATGACTCACCGCTATTCCAATATCAAGATGTCGGAATTTGTTATAAATTTTGTTAAAAATCCCTTCGGATTTTATTATAAAGAAATGGAAAATATCATGGTTTAATTCTTTAACAATTCTCCATGGCTGTTTATTCCCCGCAGAAGGCGCTAACCGAACCATTTCTAGTAAGGTTAGATAATTTCCAGTAATTTCTTGTTTCAAGGGTGTTTTAAAGCTCCCATCAAAAAATAGTTTTTCCCATGGAAATCTTTTTTTAGCTTTCGCCATTCTACGAATAACCTTTTCTCTTGCAGACATATCATCTGAATACCCAATAGCACTGATAGCTGGCACTATTTCATTTGGTAAGCAGTTAATCTTTGATGAGAAAAGATCTCTATTAAAAAACCCACCCAACCAGCAAGTTCCTAATCCCATATCGGTGGCTGCTAAAATTATCGTTTCAAATAAATATCCATAATGTTCTCTATCAAATTGTGACTTTTCCACAGAACCAACTATAAAATATTGAGCACCCTTAATGAATCCATAAGTTCCTAACTTTTTCTTTTCTTGTGGATCAAATTCTGGTACAGCAATGAGTTCAAAACGTATATTTCCTGCATAATCACTAAAAGGACTACTAAAATTAGAATTTTTCAGAACATTTACTATTTTTTCCCTTGTCTCTTCATCGAGAGTCCTTAAATAAGTCCTCCGTGATTTTCTTTCCTTAATTATCTCTGTTATTGGTTTAGAAAAATCCATGTTAATACCATTAATGCTTTTAACCACAAATATTTTACGATATAGTATTAAAAGGTTAGTTCATTTAATCCTTAAGTCGATTTTAACAAAATTACTATGAAAAATAATAACTTAATACTTCATCCTTATAATTTTTACTTTTCCAATAAGATTATTTATAACCATTATCATGTAAATAATGGAATATATTCTGTCTTAAAATTAAGCATTAGATTTTAGGTCATAAAATTATAATTATTCGAGTTTTCAGTCTTGAAGCCATTAATATTTGTTGTAGATGATAATCTGGTCTTTTTGAATAATATAAGACATATTTTAGAAGTCAGTGATTACGAGGTTATTACAGCTAATAATGGCAGAGTCGCTTTAGACTTACTTTCTAAAACTGAAAGAGTTCCTGAAATTATAATAAGTGATATCATAATGCCTGAGTTGGATGGATATAATCTATTTAAATCCATTTCAGAGAACCCTATTTTGAATCACATTCCGTTTATATTTTTATCTGGACGAAATGCCCCTGATGATATTAGATTTGGTAAAATGCTTGGTGTTGATGATTACCTAACTAAACCATTTAATATGGAAGATTTACTGGCAGTAGTATCGGGAAAGCTCTCTCGAAGCAAAAATGTTAAAGAAATAAACGAAAAAATTGAAGTTATGTTTTCTTCGCTTAAAATAGACATTGCTCCTTCAATTTCAGAAGAGGAAAAAAGCCATGTCGTCTTATTGCTAGTTTTTTGGGATGATAAGAGTGGCCCGAGATTAATGAATAATTATCCTGAAGATGAAGTAACCTCCATTTCAAATGCAAAAGTTGGGCAACAACTATTTCATGCAATAGTTTCCCTTTATGGATATGATAATATAACTAAAGCTGAAGGAGTTTTACTTAATATTGAAAATTTTCAAAAGAATGGATATATTTTTTTCGATTCTTTTCAGGATGATACTGTAAGGGGAGGGGAAAGGCGCTATATGCTTGGACTAGTAGCACCTAATATAAATTATTTTGATTCCTTAAAAATTAAAGAAATTTTTATCGAAATATCTTCTAAAATCAAACAAAAAGAAGAATGGGATGTAGAACATTATTGGGAAAAATTATCTACAGGATTATCGAGTCATTTTCAGATGAGTTAGAATATAATCTGCTCATTATAAGTTGTGAGGTTTTATACTTCAGTCTTTTTACGATAATCTTTTATAGCTGCATGAAGAGCATCAGCAGCGAGATTCGAACAGTGCATCTTTATCGGAGGGAGTCCATCCAAAGAATCAGCAACATCACCTCTAGTAATTTCCAAAGCTTCATCTAAAGTTTTTCCCTTCGCTAGCTCTGTAACCATTGATGAGGTTGCAATCGCGGCAGCACATCCAAATGTTTGAAATGAAATATCCTCTATCATTTCTTTTCCATTCTGTTCATTCACTTTAATATATATATATATAAGATCTCCACAAATAGGATCTCCAACCTCCCCAACTGAATCTGCATCCTTCATTTCACCCATATTTCTTGGATTCTTAAAATGTTCGAGAACTTTATCGGAATACAATCTTAAACACCTCAATTATTATATATTTTCAATATACATATAGAGAGATATGATTAAAAATTTGTGGTTTTAAAAAATAATTTCTTGTTCTTAAAATTTTTTAATAATTCTCGATAGACCTTTTCTAACTCAACTAGTTTATTGAGTTTTTTATCCGAACTTAATGCTCTATTAGCTAAATCTACTATTTTTAAAGGAAATTATATATAAAAAAAATTACGTTCAAATATTTGAATTAATGCCTTACTTTAAAAAGTCCATAACTAATGTTAGGACTTCTTCTGGTTTTTCTGAAAAGATTAGATGACCAATTTCATCGAAGATATGCAATTTCGCATCATGTATAAATTTGGATATTGTTTCAGCATTTTCGGGAGGAAGCATTATATCTTTTTTTCCATGCAAAACTAAAGTTGAAGTTTTGATTTCCTTAAGTTTTCTTCCGGCATTAAATTGAAAACATGCATTTGATTGAAGTCGATAATTATATGGAGGAATTGGAGCTATTAAACAACGTTGTACAAAATTTTCAATATATTCTGGATTATTCATTATAAAATCTTTTGAAAACAATATTGGGATCCATTCTCTAATTGCTTCCTCTTGAGTTATAGCATCCCTATCCCTCATTAAAGTTTTCAAAGTTTCTGCAGATGGAGGTGTTGATTTTGAACCACCACAAGATGTTCCACAAAGAATTAACTTTTCTACCTTTTCTGGATAATTGAGTGTTAATTCTTGAGCAATCATACCACCCATAGATAAGCCTATTATAAACGCCTTCTTAATATTTAATGCATCCATTAATCCCGCTGTGTCATCAGCAAACAATCGTATAGAATATTCCATATCTGGTTTATTAGTTCGCCCAGCACCCCTATTATCGAAAAGAATTACTTTGAAAGTTTTTGAGAGTTCATTTATTAAGGATTGTGGCCACCAATCAAGATTGGCTGAAAATCCATGAATCATTACAATGGGGAAACCCTCACCATGAATCTCATAATATATTTCAATATCATTAACTTGTATTTTAGACATTTTAACTCATCCAATAAAATATTAGATTTCAATTATATCTTATGTCATTATCTTATTTAATACTTTTTAGGTTTACAATTAAAAGTTAAGAACATTTAGCTTGAAGGAATTTATAAAAAACACCAAATTCTATTGTTAGCTTCCACACTTAATAACAAGATTTTGACTTATTATTAGTTACATCTTTGATTGACTGATATTTAATATTTTTTGACAAACAAGACCATTAAATAAAGCCGTAAAAAAATAAAATTGAAAAAGAAATTGATTATTCAAGGAGAAGGAATATAAAAACTTAAAGTTTTTTTGTTAATTTCTTATAAAATAGCCTTTTAAAATCAATTTTTAAAAAAAATCTTCTGCGGTAAATTGTCTTCCACCTGCTTCGACAATACATTTTTTTCCCTTAGGAGAAATAATAAGGGTAGCTTTATCAATTATATCAATAGAGAGGCCTTCCTTCGGTAGAACGTCAAGAAACCATTTTGATATTGCACCATAATACTTCTCCACATCATCACCCTCTCTTTCAGGGGAGAAAGTGCCTCGAATTAAATCAACCATAATCTCTTCCTCTGGAGTATAATGATCAAAAGGATCAAGGCGGTATCCATCTTCAGTTGCAACCGAAGTTCTAATGACATCATTAACAATTGATTTCAACCGATTTAATTTCATAATAAGAAGATTGCTTTTTTAATTTAGGATAAGTAATTTTCTCTTTATAGGTAATGAAACCTTTTCAACACCTAGCTCTTTCACGTATTCAACAACTTCTATTAACTTCTTGGCTGATTGATGAAAAAAACACACTTCCTTAGGTTCCAATATTTTTATCATTTCTCGTAACTGGTTCTTATCCGCATGAAGTTTTATTTTCATATGTGGGGCGAATCTATTTAGTAATAAAGCTCTAAAAGGCATTTTCCATGTCTCAGAAAATTCAATTTCTTCCGCACCCTCAACTAAATCTATACCAGGCGGTTCGTGGATTGAGCCAGCTAGATATACAAAATTATGAGGACTTCTTCCAACGATGTTAATGATATTCCGTATTAATCCATAAGAAAGATCTGGCGGATGAGAGATTATAATATTGTTTTTTTTTCTTAAGAATTTTAAATTGTTGTGATCAAACCATCTGAATTTAATGCTATTGAATGGATTTGCCTTATCTCTAATTAATCTTGAAATTGGGCCATAAATATATTCATAACGATGATTTATCACTTGAATATTCTTTCTAACCATCAAATCAACATATATATTTGGACGATTTTTATAATCAGTTCTTAATTGGAGTTTCCTGAAATATCTCCAAAAGATTAACATAAAGCTTATTGCTAAGCTTGAAGGATCTGCTCCTATTAGTGAACTATCTCCATATTCTGCTTTTTGCTCTAAAAATAAAATTAAGCTATGAAACTGATCTGAGATATTTCCAAAATCTTCACCCGCGCTGGTACCATCAATTAAAAGATAATCAATAGGCCGTGATATCTGTTCTAAAAATCGACGTGTTCCTGCAAAAGGTGTTATATCATAATAGGTATAATCACCTGTATATAATAATCTAAAGTCATTGACTTTTGCTAACATCATTAAAGCACCAGGCATATGACCAGCATGATAAAAAGAAAGAAAACATTTTTCTTCTTTAAATTCTATTTTTGAACCATTTTCTACATAAATTACATTTTGAATAATATTACGATATTCTTCCTGTTCTATCTCAGCATGTTGTTCTTGTTTTAAGAAATTTGAGTCTCTTAGCATAAATAAATCTAAAGATATTCTTGAACATAAAACGGGGATTTCAGGATATAATTTGATTAATTCTTTAAGCCCTGATAGATGGTCATAATGGCTATGGGATATATATATCACATCTATTTTAGGTGGATTTGAAAGTTCATTAAGAGTAATTTCTGCTACTTCTTCATCTTTTTCTTTTACCTTCTCCTCCTCAGCCTCTAAGATAAATTGTGGTAACTTTTCTAAGTATTCATCAATATGTCGAAAATCACCTTCAATTTCTTTTTCTTCATCTATTTCTGAAAGACCACAATCCAATAATATATTTAGCCTTCCTATTCCTAGGATATGGCAATTATGATTTGGTTTAAGAACAATTGGATAAATTATGATTCTTATATTCTCAAGATCATTATTCTCATCGAGAACCGTTATAGTCGAAAAATGATCCGAACTAAATCGTTTTTCTATTTTATCTATCGCAATTGAAATCTCGCTACTTCCGACTGGAACCCCAGTAATATAGAAATACCAGCCATATTTCTTTACTAGAGTTTCTAAATTTGCATATGTTTCATCCGCAATCAGAGATTTTAACACAATTACCTTCTCTTGTTGATAATAGATAATCTTTCTAATTCCTGTTTTTTCTTCTATTGGGATGAGCTCATTCTTTAAGAAAAAGTCATCAAGAACGTCTTTTATAGGAGTTTGTGCTATTTGTTTGGATTTAATCAGCTGTAAATAATTATTGTATTCTTTTGTGCGATATAAAGAACGCATGTTTATTTTCTGTTTTAAAGTAATAATTGAGTTTTCAAATTGATATACATCTAAGCTTATGGTTTTTTCTACTTTTGGCTCTCTTTTTTTCTTAGGTTTCTTCTTTTTTAAATCAGGATCAGTTGCAGAAACAAAGAAAAACCATCCATAATTTTTTATTAATTTATCACGCGCTATAATAATCTCTTTTCCATGTTTAGTAATAGGGATAATTATCCTATCTTTTATACAAAAAATAACTTTAGAAATAGATTTTTTTGTTCTCTCGGAGATCACTTTATTTTCTAAAAAAAGATGAGAAAGGACCTCTTGAATAGGTTTTTGAGGAATTTTATTCTCTTCCATAGATTTCAGTTTTGTATTATATGATCTTACTTTATAGGAAGAACTCAGTTCTTCTTTTTTCACGATTGGAATTGATTTCTTTAAAAATATAAATTCCTCAAGACTCATTATTCTATTTTTAACAAGATTCCTTTATAGAAAAAAAATTCGATTTTTTTAATAAAAATAAAATGAGAATGATAAAAATTCATGACTTCGAATTAAAAAAAATTTTATAGTGTCGTAGAGCTTTAGAGTTGTCTGCTAGCTTCTAATTTGCAGCTTTCTTAAGAGGAGATAATTTTCTAAGTCTTTCGATTACAGATGGTAATTTCTCCAAGAAATAATCTACATCTTCTTCAGTAGTAAATCTACCTAATGACACTCTTAAAGACCCGTGCGCTTCTTCGGGTTTTAAACCAATAGCTAGTAGTACATGAGAGGGATCCAATGACTTAGATGAACAAGCAGAGCCTGTTGAAGTGGCAATGCCATCCATATCTAAATCCAATACTATGGATTCACCTTCTATATATTTAAATCCTAAATTCACATTATTAGGAAGTCTTTGAGTCGGATGCCCGTTGAGGTTTGAATCTTCAATATTCTTTATAACCCAATTTATTATTCTATCTCTCATCTCTATGTGTTTCTTTATTTCATGTTTCATTTCTTCCATAGCTATTTCCACAGCCTTAGAAAAGCCTGCAATCCCAGGAACATTAACAGTACTAGGACGCATATCTCGTTCATGGCCTCCTCCATACATTATTGGTTCTATATATTTCCCCCACCCTTTCCGTACGCCCTTATTACGAATGTAGAGCATCCCAACTCCTTTTGGACCATACAATTTATGAGCAGAAGCAGAAAGGAGGTCAATATTCATTTCATTTACATCAATAGGAACTTTACCAAAAGCTTGAACTGCATCTGTATGAAACAGAACATCATGCTTTTTTGCTATTGCTCCAATTTCTTTAATTGGCTGAATTGTTCCAATTTCATTATTAGCAAACATAATACTTATCAGAAGGGTTTTATCCGTTATTGCTTCTTCTAATTCCTCGAGATTAATCAATCCATATTTATCAACCGGTAAAAAGGTGGTTTCAAAATCTCCCCTCACCATCTCTTTAATCGTATTTTCAATGGCATGATGTTCGATAGCAGAAGTAATAATGTGATTTCCTCGCTCCCGATTTTTTGACGCAACTCCTAGGATTGCAATGTTATCTGCTTCCGTTCCAGAAGAAGTAAAGAAAATATCATCCCTATCAGCATTAATCAAGGATGCCACAGTAGTTCGACATTTCTCCAGTACTTGTCCTGCTTTTTGACCAATCGAGTGGAGACTTGATGAATTGCCATAGGTTTCTTTTAAATGTTTATATACTTCTTCAATTACACGAGGATCCATTGGAGTTGTCGCAGCATTGTCTAAATACACATATTTTGACTCATTCATTGTAAATCTGAAGATACAAATTTTAGGTTATTCTAATTATTTATTATTAATATTATTAATTCTTCTTATAAGAAAAAATAAATGGTATATAACTCTGTGATTTATATGTTTAAATTAATGTGGAGTATTACGGGAACGGGATATCTTCTTCAAGAATCAATTGATTTAATGAAAGAATTACAAGAACTCCAATTTTAGAAATGATTATTTAAAGCTATTGTATGGAAAGCTTCCAAATTGGAGAGTACAACAATTAAATGAAAAGAAAGCCCGAATATATTACAATTTAAAGTTTAAAGAAAATTTAAACACTTAAAAATGAGAAAAAATATACTTTAACTGTCCCTAATTATTTACCATTAACTTTTAAGCTCTTTTCTTTAATTTTTTGCAGAATAAGGGGTTTAATCTCGGAAAAATCTGAAATCACTACTATACCTTCCATCTGTTTTAATTTTCTGATATTTTCAAGCTCGATTTTTCTAATCTTCAGAATTAAAGGGGATCCATCGGGGCGTGAAGTAACAATAGGTTCAGTATCTTGATCTGAAGGAAAAATATAAACTTTCTGCCCCCCTTTGATAGCCTGAGCCACACAATTAGTTATTAAAGTATCGGCAATCCCATAAACAATCTTAGCTATGGTATTAGCAGAAACAGGGCAATTTAAAAATAAATCATATTTTCCAAGTTGGAGAGGTCCCGCATACCACGGAATATTCGCAGTCTTTTCTACTTTGACCTTTTTAACAGTTTCAGTTAATGGGAGCCATTTCTTATACCATTTAACAACTGCAGCACCTTCTTTAGATAAAATCACTGTTATATCAATATTATGATTTTCTTGTAATTCTCTCATTAAATCGATTGTTTCTTGTAGTAGAAATCCTGTCCCAGTTATTCCGATCATTAATTTAAAAGTCATGTTTCTTATAATATTTTCTAAGTTTCTTATGATTCTATGTCTTTAAACTTTAAATTATAATACACTTGGGCTTTTTTCGCTTTTAATTGTTCACTTTTCCAATCTAAAGGTCTTCCACATTTTATTATCTGGTCTGTATTTCTTATAAAATCACTAATTCTTTCATGCCAGATTATCGATAAAAACTCATAAATCGTATCAAGTCGGGTTCTAATTCTGTCGCGCTCGACGTAAAACTCCATTATATCCGGATGTTCCTCGCGATTATCCTCCATATCAATCAATGTATTTTCCACAACCTCAATTTCTTTATGCAGCCGTGTCAATTCAGAATCGACCTTCTCTTGAGTCATACTCTCAAAATCATAATATTCCCAAATTTTATGCTTCTTTATCTGCTCAGGAATGACTTTTTCATTGTTGATTATTTTGTCAGCTTTAGAAATTCGGATGATCTTCTCTGTGATAATTCTACCCTTTCCCCCTTTTCTATGTAGCCCACATTCAAAAAGAGGATTTACGCAGAAGTATAATTCTTATCAACTTTCATAGGTTTTATAATTAACCTTATAAGTTAAACAGCAAATAATAGAATTATGAGAAAGAGATACTTTTTACTGATTTCTATTATTTTAGTGTTAGTAACCTTATGGGTGTTTTATTTTTCAGGTTGGGAGCAAATTTTAATCAATTTAATCCTAATTAATGCTATAATTTATTTTGTGCGGAAGCCCCTAATTAGTTTAGCAGCATATATCTTTAAAAGGAGGTTTTATAGATTAATGATCTCAATTGCAATTAATGGCGTATTGAGTGTATTTTTATTATGGGTCTTATTTGTGATTTCAGCAGAACTTTTTATAGCGCTTATCTCTTTTATGATTATCGCCATATCTTTGAACTTTAGGAATATTATTAATAATATTGCGTCGGGAGGGCTATTATTGATGTCAGAGCAGTTTGATATAGGCGATTTAATTGAAACTAATAACACTCAAGGGATTGTGAAGGAAATCACTTTGAATTATGTGAAGATAAGAGAGTTTGATGGTGTAGATCTTGTTTTACCAAATAGTAAGGTATATGGTTCGACAATAATAAAATTCACACATGGTAAATTTATGGTTTTTAAACCACAAGAGAAAGAGGAATTTGAAAACCAAAAATATTATCGGAGATATTTAAAAACCTTCAACAAAATACTCGCAGCAAAAATAAAAATTACTAAGTATGTTAAACAAATGGAAATTCTAGGGAACATGGATCCTGAAAATCTTGAGGAACACTTATTTAAAGTATTTGACAAATATAAACCAATATTTGGTAAACGACCAGGTTATTCATTTGACACAACAAGATCTGGGCGTGTTCGAATTAACTTTTACATTATATCAGAGAAACCGCATTTAGTTGTGAATTATATAGATGCCTTTTTAAGAGATTTAGTGTATGAACTATATTCTGATGAAATTTTTCTTGGGTGGGAAGAGTATAAGCAAGAATTTCTACAAGATATCGATTATGAAAAGAAGGAGGGTACTAGTTAATGACAATTTTTCGAACCGATTTAGAAGCGTTAATATATGTAATAATAATAGGAATCAGCTTATATCTAGTAAACAGGATTATTTCTTATAGCATAGATCGAATCAAGAAATTTCTCCCTGCTAAGAAGAATAAGATAAATTTTGTAATACGGCTAATCTCAATTATAGTTTTTATTTATTTTTTAATTGAAGGATTCCCATCGTTCACTGCGATTCCAGCAGAATATACCGTGATTGTTACAGGTGCTATAAGCACTGCTCTAGCTTTTGCAACAAGTGAAATCTTTTCTAATTTCATCAGCGGAATCCTTATTTGGATAATGGATCCATTTGATATTGGTGATATTGTGAAGATTAAGGATCATAAGGGACTTATAAAATCAATAACACTAACAAAGGTCATAATTGAAACCTTTGATAGAATCATCGTAGAGATATCAAATTCTGACATTCTTGCGTCAACTGTTTTAAATTATACACTTAAATTAAAAAATATTGAGAATTACTATAGATTTAAAAGACAAATTCAATCACCACAGCAAATTGGTAATGCGCGACTTAATATTGATGTGTTTGACAAAAAATTGCGAAAAAAAGAAGACAATGAACTTAGAGCGTTGCATAAGTTAGTGTTAGAAAGCGAAGATTCAGTAATACATACATTTACTTTTTCAATGCACTTTCCTTATGAAAGATTTAGGATAAAAGTAGATAAAACTGATAAATTATGTGATAAATATACAGAAATCTTTGATTTCAAACCAAAATTTCATATTTTTAACTTTTATTCTGATATACTTGTGAAATTTCGAATTCTTACGTTAAATTCTAATAAATTGCTGAATTACCAAGCAGATTTCGCGATAGATATATATAAAATAATTTTAAGCAAATAAAAAAATTATAAATTTATAGGTTTTAGGTGTTAGTTTTTATTTTACGGATGTTCTATATGGAGATCCAAGACTCTGAGAATTTTACTGCTTAACAAGAATTTGTCATATAAATCCTTGAAATTTCTTCTTGATGATGATGTTCCTATTTCTCTTATAATTTAATGAAAAAGAATAAAAAAAAAAGATATTTGTTTTGATTATCAACGTTTAGGATATATGTAAGATGTCGGAAAATTTATAAAGTCATTAATAAAGATTCTACACCTAAATGTATCGTAGTAGAAGAACGTGAAGAAAATTGTGTAAAATGCCATATTTGCACAACAGCGTGTTCATTACGGGCTATTATTATAGATTGAAAGGAAAAATCTTTAAACACAATTAAAATCTGCGTGACATTACAAATATTTTGTGGAACAGGATATGCTAAAGGTCCACACGATCAATATTTTTACCGAGAGCCTGAAAAAATTGTTTCAGGAAAAATTAGTCCTCCTAATTCGATTGTTGATGAGATTAATAGAAACTACGATATCCTAGAAAAAACAATTAAGAGTATTTTTAGCAATGAATTGAATAAATTTCCAT
>JAHLWT010000053.1 GCA_019057775.1 Promethearchaeota archaeon | reverse complement strand
TATAAATGTCCGAGGTGCCGAGCTTCTAAGAGATTATTTGTAAAGAAAAATACCTAATAAAATAGTAAACTGACATAATGAGCAGATCTATAAAAATTGACTAAAAATATATTAGAGTGATGAGCAATGGCTTACGATATAATTATTAAAAACGGTAAGATTATTGATGGAACGGGAAATCCGGGGTATTGGGGTGAAATAGGCGTTGAGAATGGGAAGATAGCAAAGATCGCTCCAAAAATAAAAGATGACGCTAAAAAGGTAATCGAAGCAATTGGAATGATTGTTTGTCCGGGTTTTATTGACATCCATTCTCACACCGATTACTTCTTACCAGTTGGTAGGGGTCAAGAGTCTACCTTATACCAAGGAGTAACTACCGCTGTAGTAGGTATGTGTGGAGATGGAATGGCGCCTATCCCGGAGGGAAAAGAAGAAGAATTTAAAAAAAGAATAGGAATAATAGACCCTGCTCTTGCTCGATTAGAATATCCCTATCATACTTTCGCAGAATATTTAGTTTATAACGAAAAGAAACGAAATTCTGCAAATCTGGTTTTTTTTGTAGGTTATGGAAATTTGCGATGGGCGGGCGGACAAGGTGGCGAAAATCGTCCTGCTGATCTAATAGAACTTCAAAAAATGAAGCAACATTTGCGGGAAGCAATGGAAGCGGGAGCTTTTGGGATGAGTACCGGTTTAATCTATGCTCCTCAGGTGTATGCGAATACAGAAGAAATAATTGAATTAGCTAAAGTAATTTCTAGATATAATGGATTGTATTTCTCTCACATCCGTGATGAGGGAGCATCAGTTTTAAGAGCCGTAGGTGAAGTCATCGAAATTGTTGAAAAATCTGGTTGCGCTGGAGGTCAAATAGCTCATCATAAAATTTCTGGTGAACAATATTGGGGTACTAGTAAGGAAACTACAACATTGATTGAAGAAGCTAACGAGCGGGGGTTGAGTATAACATGTGATCAATATCCCTATAATCGTGGCATGGCTGGACTGATGGCAGCTCTTCCTCCATGGGTGCGTGAAGGGGAAAATGAAGATATTTTGAACCGCATAAAGAAACCAGAAATTCAAGAGCGTATAAGAAAAGAAGTCAAAGATGGCATTAAAGGATGGGAGAATTGGATTCGCGACGAAGGTTTTCATAACATGTTTATCTCAACTGTTAATTACGAAAATTGGAAAGACATAATAACAAAAAATATAACAGAAATCACTAAAATCAAAGGATTATCAGACGATTTCGATACCTTTTTTGATCTATTAATTGACAACAAACTAGGAGTCCAGATTACTATAAAATGTATGGGAGAAGAAGATATCCGTCGAATCATGGTAAGTCGCTATCAAATGTTTGGAACGGATGGTTCTGGAGTCCCTGCTGCCATTAGTTCAGGAGCTTATCATCCTCGTTTTTTTGGAACGTATCCTCGAATTCTGGGTAAATACGTCAGAGAAGAAAAAGTTTTGACTTTAGAGCAAGCGATTCGCAAAATGTCGTCGTTTCCAGCTCAACGGCTTGGAATCCATGACAGAGGGCTCATTAGAGAAGAAAATTGGGCTGATATAGTTATCTTTGATCCTGATAAAGTTATTGATAAAGCGACCTATGAACAACCTTACCAACTTCCTGAAGGTATCCCATATGTTATTGTCAATGGTGTGATCGTCGTCGAAAGAGGAAAAAAAAATAGAAAGGCTCCAGGAAAAGTAATACGGCGCCCTAATTAAGTTTTATTAATTCAAATTAATGACTAAAGTCTCAGATCTCTATTTTAATAATCCATGCATGTTCACATGGTTTTTTATTTGAAATATCTAAATTGCCCATAAAGCTTTTACCAAATGTTAGATTCAGTAAAGTAAGGAATTAATAAGTATAGGGGCGGAACTGTGTCAGAAGAAAAAGAGATTAAACAATTCTCATTTACACTTTATTATACTAAAGAAGAAGATAGATTTACCCTATTGGATCGCCAGAGAAATGAATTAGGGAGCTTTATTCAACAATTTGATCAGGATAAGAAGAATTTTTCTATTTATGATTATAAGTTATCAAAAGCGTCAATCAACCAGCTTCAAGATTATCTTTTTTTTCAACTGAGAGTACCTATAGCTTGTCATGCTAAAAAGATTAATATTACTGGTTTTCCGTTGAGTAGACAGTTAACTAAAGAAGTATTGCTGATCTTTGAAAATGAATATGGAAACAATTTTAGTGTTAGTAAATTACAAGAAAACGCAGGAATTTGTGATATAGAGATACAGATCACTCAACCAAAAAGAACACATTATATCCAGCAAGCATACTTGAGAAATTTCTCTTCAAATACAAGTGAATGGGTTGTTGAGAACAAAAAGAAGAAAGCAAGAATCTTTGTATTTGATAAATTAAAAGATGAGATTGTAAACATTGGAAACACTACCCCTGAAAAAATATATGGTCAAAGAATTGAAAACATCGCCTTTGAAGAAAGCTTTTTTTCATTAGGTCTAGAGAAGTTCATAGCAGATAATTTGGAAAAAGAAATCCCTCCAATATTAGAGAAAATTCTCTTACAAAAATCACTAATTTCTTTAACAACCACTGAGAAAAAAAAGCTAACGAAATACATAATCTTAACATGGAACAGACCAAAAGAATCAAGAGAATATATGAAAGAGTCTTATGAGAAAATGCTAATGGCATCTTTAGAAATGACTCCCAATATCGATCCTCCTGAAAATGCAGTGCCTGTCATAAACGAGGATTATTTACGATTGAAACATGAATCGCTTATTTGGGATTATTTGGATGATAGTTATAAAGGAAATTTTATTGATCGAATATTGAACTTTAAATGGATACTTGTTAAGCCAAGGAAAAAAGACTTTTTTTATACATCGGATAATCCCGTGGTTTTTTATAACTCTTACTATGAAAAGCAAAAATCAAAGGGAAATGACTTTATAACTGAAATGAGGAAAAAAAGTTTGGAAAAACTGAAAGAAGATGAAAGAGTAGGTGAAGGGCTAATACAATCTCCCAATCATCCAGAGAGAAGACCAGGAGTAAAAGGCGTTGAATTATATTTTCCAATAAGCCCCCAATTATCTTTAATTTTGATTGATTGGCATAAAGGTTCCAAAAAGTTGAATACTCAACAAATCAATGAACAGATTATTCTCGAAGCGAATAAATTTATCTACTCTCACCAATCAGATTTTAGTCTAGTTCGAAAAGCCCTAAAAATTCGCCCGAATATGAAGGATAAGTCAGGAAAAAGGTTAATTATTAAGAGAGTTTTAACAGAAAGAAGAAGAAAAGGCTCTTATAAATTTAAAGCGGTAAATCCAAAAGACTTATTAAAAGATTAGTTTAAGAGATGTTTTCGAATCATGGATGATAGTAATGAAAGTGAGATTGAGGAACTAAAAAATAGGTCTAGTCTTCGTGTAAGTTTATTAAAGAATATTATTAAAAAATCAGAGATAATACAAAAAAAAAAAAATAAAATAAGATTTTATATTTTCCATCTTCAACTTTATTTCCGTCTTAATAATCAAAAATAAGACTTTAGATTATCGATCAGTCTATTTTTCCTAGTCTTTAAATGTAGCGAGAAAAAGTATATATCATGTTTATAATCAAGAGGTTATCTCGTTAGTTAGTCTTTAAGGTAATTTAAAGAAAAATACCTTTGAAATTTACTAATTTTTTTTGGTATAACACAAATAATC